>JBBRIO010000547.1:0-3846 GCA_038220855.1 Bryobacterales bacterium
CGACGCGGTCGATGACGTATTCGGTTTGATACTCCTCCGGAATTGCGCCGCCCTCATAGTTGATGACGTGATTCCGGTTGAAGCCGGAAGCCACTTTCTGCTCGCGAGTCGCGTTGGGCAGCAGATCACCAGCGAGTTGCCAGATCGTGAACTGGTCGTACCGCATGTTCTTGTTGAACGCGCCGATGAGCCAGTCGCGCCACGGGTACATATCGCGATGAGAGTCGATATGGTAGCCGTGGGTATCGGCGTAGCGAGCAAGGTCGAGCCAATGCATCGCCTGCTTCTCGCCGTAGTGCGGATTGGCGAACAGGCGGTCGACGACCTTCTCGTAGGCTTGCGGCGACTTGTCCGCCAGGAAGACGTCGAGCTCCGAGGGGGTAGGCGGCAGACCCGTAAGGTCGAGGGTGACGCGGCGGAGTAGAGTGGCCTTGTCGGCCGCCGGACTGGGCTTCAAACCCTCTTTAGCGAGACGAGCCAGGACGACGGCATCAATGGACGTGGCGGAAGGTTTAACTGGCTTCGTGTAGGCCCAGTGCTCTTCCCATTTTGCCCCCTCGTCGATCCACTGCTTCAGTGTCCCAACCTGGGCTTCCGTCAGCTGAACCTTCGCCGTCAACGGCGGCATATGGAGCGCCTTGTTCGAGTGAGTGATGCGCTTAATCAGCGGGCTGTCGGCGGACTTGCCAGGAAGAATGGCCTTCGCGAAAGCACCGTCTTTAGTGTCCAGCCGAAGCTTGGCCATGCGCGAAGACTCATCAGGCCCGTGGCATTGAAAACAGGCATCGGAAAGGATCGGCCGCACGTCCCGCGTGAACTCGACAGGTTTAGCAAAAAGGGAGACCGTAAACAAAAAGGCGAGACACCGCATGTTCCTGAGTTTATACTTCTTGACATGGATCGTCGACAGTTCCTTAGTTTGAGCGCCGCCGCGATGGCTGCATATGGGCAGGAGAAGCCGAAGCGGGTTGGCTTGATTGGCACGGGTTGGTACGGCAAAAGCGATCTTTTCCGTCTGATTCAGGTGGCGCCCGTCGAGGTCGTCTCCCTCTGCGACGTCGACAAGACAATGCTGGGCAATTGCGCCGACATGGTGGCGGAGCGACAGGTCTCGAAGAAGCGACCGCGCACTTATGCCAACTACCAGGAGATGCTTCGCGAGAAGGATCTGGACATGGTCCTGATCGGGACGCCCGATCATTGGCACGCGCTGCCGTTCCTGGACGCATGTAAGTCGGGCGTCGACATTTACTGTCAAAAGCCAGTTTCGGTCGATGTCACCGAAGGCCTCGCGATGTTGAACGCCGCCCGGAAGTATAAGCGGATCGTGCAAATCGGTACGCAACGGCGGAGCACGCCGCACTTGATCGAGGCGCGCGACGAGATCATCAAGACGGGTAAGCTGGGAAAAATCGCCTACGTGGAGGTCTACTGTTACTACCACATGCGGGCCAAGAATCCGCCCGCCACCCCGGCGGTGCCCAGCGAATTGGACTACGAGATGTGGACCGGTCCGGCGCCGATGCGGCCGTGGAACGGATTGCAGCATCCGCGGCGTTGGCGGGCGTTTGAGGAATACGGAAACGGGATTATGGGCGACATGTGCGTCCATATGCTGGACATGGTCCGCTGGATGATGGACCTCGGTTGGCCGACCAGGATTTCCTCAGCCGGAGGAATTTTGATGGACCCGGGCAGCGTGGCAAACATCCCCGATACCCAGGAAGCGACTTTTGATTTTGGCGAAGTCAAGGTGATTTGGACCCATCGGAGCTGGGGCCATCCGCCGGACCCGAAGTATCCCTGGGGGGCGACTTTCTATGGCGAAAAGGGAACGCTAAAGGCGAGCGTCATGAGTTACGACTTTGAGCCGCTCGACAAAGGGCAAAAGGCGATCCACCGGGACGTGAAGATGGGACTCGAAGAGTACCCGATCGACAAGACCGAGAAGGATTTGGAGCGGCATGTAGCCCCGGCGATCCGCGGGCACATGAAGGATTGGCTCGCGGCGATTGAAAAGCGGAGCAAGCCCGTGGCGGATATCGAGCAGGGGTTCATCTCCTCCGCAAGCTGCATCCTGGCGAATCTGGCCATGAAAACAGGACGCACATTACGATACGACCCGGCCCAGCACATCGTGACCGGAGACGGCGAAGCAACAAAACTTTTGACGCGGGCCTACCGGAAGCCCTGGCAACACCCTGACCCGAAGAAGGTCTAAACGGTTACTGCACAGAGACCGAGCCTACGACCTGCCAGCCCGAGTTATTCCCCGCCAGGTCGCGGGCCGCTCCGTAGATAAGTCGATCACGGAAGACGCTGGCCTTGAACTCGATCGGCAAAGTCAGCGTCAAGGTGGTGGCCGCTGTGGTAGCAGAGATCCCCGGCGCGAGGATGCGGCATTGGCTGTTGTCCAAACTGCCTGGGAGCAGCAGACCGGTGCCGGAGTCAGGGACGAGATCAAGTGTTTTGGTGGGCCAGACGTAAGCCAGATAGCAGGCGTTACGACCGTCCAGTGCGTTGTTGATCAGAAGGTTGACGACGTTGAGGTCGGCGATCCCGTCGGCCCGAGTAATCGTCATCGAGACGGTTTGCCAGCTTCCGGTGGCCCGCGCTGGCGAGAAGGAGCTGACGATCGGCGCCGATGAGGCGGTAAGCGCACTGCTCGGGACGTTCCAAACTCCCAGGGCGGTCCAATTGCTGTTGGTGCCGCTGCGGTTCGCGGCGGCCTCGTAGACGACCTCGTTGCCGGCGAAGGAGGCGCCGAAGGTGAGCCGGAGAGTGAGCGTGATCAGGTTCCCGCTGACGACTGCCGATGTCGAAGCCAGATCAACCCCGCATTGGGAGTTCGTTAGGTTTCCCGAGAGAAGGCCCTCCCCGCTGTCGGGGACGAGGTAAAGTACGCCGGAACTACGCACATAGGCCAGGTAGCAGGCGCTGCGCGCGTCCAGCTAGTTGTTAATCAAAAGGTTAAGGACCTCGAGATTCGTCGCGCCGTTGCCGGCAGCGAACTGGAAGCTGAAGGTTTGTTCGACGCCCGAGCCCGAAGCCGGTACCCGGGGCGAAGACACCGGGAACCTGCGTCGATAGTCCCTCTTGGGTAAACGGGATGAACCGGCCGTCCAAAGTTAGATTGGCGGTGCGCCGGGCACTCGTCGAATTCGCCGCGAGGCTGAAGCTCAGGTTCCCACTGCCGGTCTGCGTCGTCCCGTTGAGGGTCAGCCAAGGTTGATCGCTGAAAGCCGGGCGCACGCAGTTCGCTTGGGTCGCCACGGCGACGGTGCCGGTGGCCGCCAGCGGGGAGAAGCTATGGGGAGCGTTATCAATCGAGAACGTGCACGACGAACCACCGTTTTGGACGATGGTGAGGGCAACCGTGCCTCCCGTGATCGTAAGCGTTCGAGAGGTCGACGCGGGGTTGGCGCTGATCGTGTACGAGACGAGACTCGGCCCAAACCCAGCGACGGCGGAGGTGAAGGTAATGCCGGGATCGGCGGCGGCGACAGACCAGGAGCAGTCCTCACCCGTAAGAACCTCGAATTGGCCCGAAAAGCTCGTGCCAGGAAGAGCCAGCACCGCGGGGCTTAGGGTGACGAAGCATCGGCTGGCTTGGTAGACCGTAAAGCTGACCGGCCCGATGCGCACGGGACTCGAGCGGGCGAAGGGCGTAAGGTTTTGCGCGACCACCACAGAAACAGCGCCTGGACCGAAGCCCGACGCGCTCGGAAGGCTGATCCATTGGGCAGCGGTGTCCGCCGTCCACGCGCAGGCGGGGGCGATGTTGAGCGTGGGGTAGAGAATGGTGGCAGCCGAAAAGAGGCTGTTGCTGGCGTTCAAGAGCGAGAC
>JBBRIO010000548.1:0-3826 GCA_038220855.1 Bryobacterales bacterium
CAACCCAACACCTTGATCACCTTCAAACCATCCAACGTTCCGTGGGTGTTCCAAACCGAGTTCAGAATCTTCGCCATGCAATCCCGAGCCGCCGCATAGCCATCTTGCGTGGTCACACCTGCCCCCAGCTTGCCCTTCATCGTGCTGACATGTCCGGAACTGAGCAACTGATTGCCCGAACGAATACAAAGATTCAAATAGCCGGGCGTCTGCTTTTCGAAAACCAGGCCGAGGCCTTCCGCGCGTTGTTGAGGAGTCATCGTTCGATTGTAACTACTCATCAAGCAGTTGGCGCACCGCGTCGCTCCCGCTGCGATCCACCTTCGGCCGACGACCCAAGTACTCATTCACCCCTTCGAGCGATCCAAATAGCCCGATGAAACTCGAATGCCGCCGCCCCGGCGAGCGCCTCTCCCGCGAAAAGTCCCTCGCGCTAAACGTCCCGTTCTCCGCAATCACCGCCGTCCCCATCGGCCGGTATTCGTGCGTCCCCGCCGCCCACGCCTGCTTGCCCACTATCCAAAGTCCGAAGCCCATGAGTGATATTATCGACCCCATGAACAGACGCAGTTTCGCTTCCAGCCTCGCCGCCGGTGCCGCCCTCGCCAGCGCCTCTCCCGCTCAGGTTCTTCCCGCCAAAAAAGGCCGCCTGAAACAAGGTGTCTGCGGAGGCGTCTTCCGCGGCTCCAATCTCGATTTCGATGGCCAATGCAAACTCGCCGCCGAACTCGGCATCGTCGGCTACGACCTCCAAGGCCCCGACCGCTTCGCCACCCTCAAGAAATACGGCCTCGTCCCCACCATGCTTCCCGGTAGCAGCAAACTGTCCGACGGCACCAACGATCTCGCCCTCCACCCCGAAATCATCGCGAGCACCAACGCCCTCATCGACACCGCCGCCGCCGCCGGCGCGCCCAACATCATCATGCTCTCCGGCAACCGTCGTGGCCGCACCGACGAACAAGGCATCGAGAACACCGTCAAGGTCATCAACGCCGTCAAAAAGCGCGCCGAGGACAAAGGCGTCACCCTCTGCCTGGAGCTGCTCAATAGCAAGGTCAATCATCCCGACTACCAGTGCGACCGCACCTGGTGGGGCGTCGAGGTCTGCAAGCGCGTCGATTCCCCCCGCTTCAAACTGCTCTACGACATCTATCACATGCAGATTATGGAAGGCGACATCATCCGTACCATCGAGCAGAACTTCAAATACTTCGGCCACTACCACACCGCCGGCAACCCGGGCCGCCATGAACTCAGCGTCGACCAGGAGATCAACTATCGCGGCGTCTGCAAGAAGATCGTCGAACTCGGCTACACCGGTTACATCTCCCATGAATACACCCCCGTCGTAAAGCCGGTTCGGGAAGCGCTGCTCGAAGCCATCGAACAATGCACGGTCGTCTAAGCCGCCGCGGTCTCCTTCTCTCCCTCGCCCCGGGCAAACTCCGCGCCCTCATCGTCGATGGCGAGAATGACCACGACTGGCCCGCCGCCACCCAAGCCATCCGCGAGATCCTCGAAGCCACCGGTCGCTTCGAGGTCCGCGTTTCGTCGAGCAGTCCCGCCTCTTGGCGGCCCCCTCGCCACCTCCAAACGCTGGCCCCTCACCGTCGAAGAAGAGTTCCTTGGCTATCTCAGTAGCGGTGGCGGCGTGGTCATCTTCCACGCCGCCAATCACGCCTTCGCCGAATGGCCCGAGTACGACCAGATCATCGGTCTCGACCATGCGCAACAACCATCCTCTCACTCAGGGAATGCCGCGCGAATGGACCCGGCGCTCCGGACAACTCACCCACGGCCTCCACGGACCCGCCGAGAAACTCACCATCATCAGCTACGCCTGGTCCAACTCCACCCTCCGCAATGAACCGATGGAATGGGCCCGCCTCTTGGCCAAAGGCCGCCTCTATGCCACCATGTTCGGCCATACCGCGAAGGGCGAGGACAATCCCAATCTCCGTACCCCCGGCTTCCGCGCCACTCTCGCCCGCGGTGCCGAATGGGCAGCCACGGGCTCGGTCAAATCTTCTGCTGCTTCCACGTTCCCCGGCGAAACAGCAGCACCGCGACAATCGCCACCGCGGTCTCCGCCACCGTGATCGCCGAAAAGACACCGCGCGGTCCATAGCCCATCCCGATCGCGAGCGTCCAGGCCAGCGGGATCTGCAACACCCAGTAGCAAGCCAGGTTCACCATCGTCGGCGTATACGTATCGCCCGCCCCGTTGAACGCCTGCTCCATCATCATCCCGTACGACAGAAACACATAGGCAGCCGAAATAAACCGCAGGCAATCCGCCCCAACGGCTACCACCACTGGCTCATGCGTGAATATGCCAATCACCGCTTCAGCGAAAATCAAAAACACAACCGACAGTCCGCCCAGAAACCATAGGTTGTAGCGCGCCGCCTCCCATACGGAATCCTCCGCCCGCTCCGGCTTTCCCGCTCCCAAATTCTGGCCCACCAGCGTCGCCGCCGCATTGCACAACCCCCAAGACGGCAGAATCGAAAAGATCACCACCCGAATCGCAATCGTATACCCGGCCAGCACTTCGGATCCGAACGTCGACGCAATCCGCACCATCGCTGTCCAACTCGCCGTCGCCACGAAAATCTGAAACATCCCGCTCGCCGCCGGCTTCAGAATATGCCCCATCAACTCTCGATCGAACCGCATCGCTTCCCAACTCAGCCGGATCCGTCCCGATCCCCGAAACAAGTGCCAAACCTGATATCCCACCCCACAGCTCCGGCCAATCACCGTCCCCACCGCTGACCCCTCTATCCCCATCTCTGGAAATGGTCCCCAACCAAAGATCAAACAAGGGTTGAGCAACATGTTGATCGCGTTTCCAAACCACAGCACCTTCATCGCGATCACCGCGTCCCCCGCCCCGCGAAACACGGCGTTCAGCAGAAACAGCAACATCACCGCCGCTGAACCGCCCAGCGAGATCCGCGTATAGCCGCTATTCTTCTGCACGGCCTCCGATGCGCCCATCAGCGCAAGCAACTCCGGCGCAAAGAATACGCCCACCAGACCGATCCCTACCGCCGCCGCCAGACCAATGAAAATCGATTGCACCGCTCCCCGCGCCGCCGCCGCCGGATCCTTCTCGCCGATTCGCCGCGCCACAAACGCCGTAGTCGCAAAACTCAGTCCCATCGCAATGGCAAAGACAAAAGTCGATAGACTTTCGGTCAGCCCTACGGTCGCCACCGCGTCATCACCCAATCGAGCCACAAAGAAGATGTCCACCACCGAAAACAGCGACTCCATCGCCGTCTCCAGGATCATCGGAATGGCCAGCAGCGCTATCGCCCCGCGCAGCGAACCGGTCGTGAAATCCTTCTCCTCGCCATTGAGCGACTCACGCACGGCCCGCAGCAGCGAACTCATCCGAGATACTGCATCTCAGCGTGCCGGCCGCAGAAGTGAAGAAAACAGGCCCGGCCGAAGCTAACTGCCATGCACAGCCGCAATAGCTCCTCACGGTCGGGGCGATCCTCGAGCACGAACGGGTAGTGTTGATGAACGTCGCGGGACCATCCGTAGTTGTACCGGCTGTCGATGGGGTAGTCCAGCTTCGCGTCAAAAATGTGCCACGACAACGGCCTTTGCTCGTAGTGCCAAATATTCTCTCCCCGGTCCTCGTACTCGTCGTACACCCGGCCGAACAACGGCGCTATTTGTCGGGGAGAGTAAGCCAGCACTCCGGTATTCATTCCGATCTCGAAATCGGAAGGCATTCCATACGACGTGTGGTATCGCGACTTGTAAACGTCTCGCCACGACTGGGTCACGAAAGGGGGAAGCGACG
>JBBRIO010000549.1:0-3825 GCA_038220855.1 Bryobacterales bacterium
GGGTGGACGGGATCGAGAAAGCGGGGGAGGGTGCTCCAGCGGATCTGCCATTCGGCGGGCATCGGAATCTTGTGGAGACCATAGGAACGTTCGACGTCATAATCCAATGGGTTCAGCGTAACGCGACCGCTGCGGGAGGCGAAGGGGAGTTTAGAAGTTCCGGTGCCGTCGAAGCCGGTTCGGGAGCCGTACAGTTCGAACTCGAATTCGAGCCGACGTGGCGGACGGTGGGCCAGTCGGCGTCCCAGGTGTTGGTGGGGCGGGAGTGGTAGAAGGCGGTGGGGCGGTGGCCATTGATGAAGACATCGAGAGGGGAGCCGGAGAGATCGAGGAGGTTCGGCGAATCAGCCTATTTTTGAGTCAAGCCAAGGCCGGTTTACGGGGAGCTATTTGGAGCAGCCGGAGGCGTATGTGCGGAACTCGCCGGTGTATCATGCGAACAAGGTGGAGACGCCGTTGATGATTCTCCACAATGATAAAGACGGGCGGTGGACTTTACGCAGGGGGTAGAGTATTTCAATACGTTGAAACGATTGCAGAAGCCGGTGATGATGTTGCAGTACAAGGGCGAGAACCACGGACTGGTGAAGCCCCAAAACCGAAAGGACTACACGGTAAGAATGCGGGAGTATTTCGACTACTACCTGAAGAGCAAGCCGATGCCGGGGTGGATGGAACAGGGCGTTCCGGTGTTAAAGATGAAAGAGCATCTGGAGGAGCGGTCGAAGGGGTTGGGGCCGAAGCCGGTGACGGAACCGTAGAGGTAGAAATATTTTTGGTGGACCGATGATTTGTTTTGCGTAGGGAAGTCTACAGCTTTAGATTAAGGAGACAACCATGAGCAGAGTGAGAGTATTGGTCGGCACGCGCAAGGGCGCGTTTGTGTTGGAATCCGACGGCAAGCGAGAGCAGTGGACCATCAACGGCCCGCATTTCGGCGGCTGGGAGGTTTACCACGTGAACGCTTCGCCGGCGGATCCGAACCGGATTTATGCCTCGCAATCGAGCGGTTGGTTTGGGCAACTGATTCAGCGGTCCAACGACGGGGGGCTGAGTTGGGAGCCGGTGGGGAACAAGTTCGTCTACGACGGGGTGCCGGGAACGCACCAGTGGTACGACGGGACGCCGCATCCATGGGAGTTCAAGCGGGTTTGGCATTTGGAACCGTCTCCGTTTGATCCGGATTTGGTTTATGCGGGTGTGGAAGACGCGGCGTTGTTTCGTACGGGGGACGGCGGCCAAACGTGGACGGAACTTTCGGGGCTGCGGGAACATGGCTCGGGGCCGCGGTGGCAGCCAGGGGCGGGGGGGATGTGCCTGCACACGATCGTGCTGGACCCGACGAATCGGGAGCGGATTTACGTGGCGATTTCAGCGGCGGGGGCGTTTCGAACCGATGATGGGGGGGTGAGTTGGACGGCGATCAACCAGGGGCTTCGTTCGGAGTATATTCCGGACCCGACGGCGGAGGTGGGCCATTGCGTGCACCGGATCGCGATGCACCCTGCGCGGCCCAACACGCTGTTTATGCAGAAGCATTGGGACGTGATGCGGACGGACGACGCGGGGGATAGCTGGCACGAGGTGAGCGGGGACTTGCCGACGGATTTCGGTTTTCCGATTCAGGTGCACGCGCATGAACCGGAGACGATTTACGTGGTGCCGATCAAGAGCGATTCGCTGCACTATCCACCGGAAGGGAAGCTGCGGGTTTACCGGAGCCGGACGGGGGGAAACCAATGGGAGGCGTTGGCGAACGGCCTGCCGCAGAGCGATTGTTACGTGAATGTTCTGCGGGACGCGATGGCGGCGGATAGTTTGGACGCTTGTGGGATCTATTTTGGGACGACTGGTGGGCAGGTTTACGCATCGTCCGACGGAGGCGACAACTGGACGGCGATTGCGCGGGACCTTCCGCCGGTTCTATCTGTGGAAGTGCAGACGCTGCGATGATTCGGGTGATGATTCCGGCGCACTTGCGGACGATTGCGAAGGTGAGTGGGGACGTTCTGTTGGCCGTCGAAGGATCGGTGACGATCCGGGCGGTTCTGGACGCCCTGGAAGCGCAGTATCCGGCGTTGTGCGGGACGATGCGGGATCAGGTGACGGGAGAGCGACGGCCGTTCATTCGTTTCTTTGCTTGCTCGGAGGACTGGTCCCATGAGAATGTGGACACGGAGCTTCCGGCGGCGGTGCGGGGGGGCGAGGTGCCGTTTTTGATTATCGGAGCGATTGCGGGCGGGTCGGATGGCTCGGCCCGATTGGAGGTTTATCGGCCGGCATTGACGGGGCACTGCTACCGGATGTTGGGTTCGGCGGTGGACGCAGAGGATGCGGCGCAGGAGACGTTGATTCGGGCTTGGCGGAGTTTGGAGCGATTTGAAAGCCGGGCGTCGTTGCAGACCTGGCTTTATCGAATTGCGACGAACGTGTGTCTGGATGAGTTGAAGGAGCGGGGTCGGCGGGCGCGGCCGATGGAAGAGGGTCCGGCGAGTGCGACGACGGACGGGTTGACGAAGCGACCGCATGGGGATTGGCTGGAGCCGATTGCGGACGGCAGGGCGCTGCCGACGGAGGGGGATCCGGGGGAGTTGGCGATGTTGCGGCAGAGTATTCGGCTAGCGTTCGTGGCGGCGCTGCAACACCTGGCGCCGAAGCAGCGGGCGACTTTACTGCTGGTGGAGGTGTTGGGATGGTCGGCGGCCGAGGCGGCGGAGACGCTGGAGACGACGGAGGCGGCGGTGAACAGTGCGTTGCAGAGAGCGCGGGCGGTTATGGCCAGCCGGGTTCCGCCGGAGCCGGGGGTACTGACGGTCGCGCAGAGGGAGATGCTGGATCGTTACATGGCGGCCTTCGAGCGATACGATGTGGCCGAGTTGGCTTCGTTATTACGCCAGGATGTGACTTTTTCGATGCCGCCGTATGCGCTTTGGCTACGGGGACCGGAGGCGGTGCAGACGTGGCTGGTGACCGTGGGGCACGGGTGCCGGGGGTCGCGGGTGCTGCCGATTGCGGCGTGCGGTTCGCCGGCGTTCGCGCAGTATCGACCGAGCCCGGAGGGCGGGCACGTGCCGTGGGCGATCGTGGTGCTGGAACTGTCAGGAGACCGGATCGCGGGGTGGAACTCGTTTTTAGACACCGAGACGCTGTTTCCGCACTTCGGGCAGCCGATGAGGCTGGCTTAAGGGGCTTACTGCTTTTTCTTCTTCTTCTCTTCGCGGTTGGCGTGACGGCCGGTTCCGTCGCCTTCGTCGAGGATGCCGCCGGCGGGGTTGAGCTTCGTAAGGACGGCTTGGAGGCGTTGGCGTGCGGCGACGACGGCGGGGTCTTTGGATTCGAGGGCGACGAGAGGTTCTTCAAACGGCGCTTTGTTCATGTCGTAGAGCGCCCCGACTTGGTCGAGCTTCCACTTGGCGTCTCGAACGTACCATTGGCGGGCGAGTTGGATGAAGATCCACTCGCGGGTAGGTTGGGTGGAGGTACCGCGGAGTTGGGGGGCGAAACTGCGGCCGTCGACTACCGTATTGGCGGGTAGGTGGGCACCGGCGAGTTCGGCGAAGGTGGGGTGGAAGTCGGTGGAGTCGATGAGATGGGGAGTGACTTTGCCGGCGGGGGTTTTGCCGGGCCAATTGGCGATGAGGGGCACGAGGGCTCCGCCTTCGAGCATGGAGCCTTTGGCACCGGATAGACGGCGTCCGCCGATGGAGGAGCGAGCGGCGGCACCTCCGGCGGTGCCGTTGTCGCCGACGAAGATGATGAGGGTGTTGTTGCGCAGCTTGAGGCGTTCGAGATCGGCGACGAGCTTGCCGACGATTTTGTCCATGT
>JBBRIO010000550.1:0-3812 GCA_038220855.1 Bryobacterales bacterium
GGCATGTCCGTCACCGAGGCCGCTTCCGGTTCTTCCTGCTCCAGGCACCCGCCGCAGAAGGGACACATAGTCTCCTCGACGGGAACATCGACCGGCGGACCGCTGCTGGCGGCGGAAGGTGGTTGGCGGCGTGAAAAGTCCCCTTGCCCCGGCTTGCGACCCGGCCGTGTCGGATCCTTCTTGCGGGTGCCCTTGGAAAATGGCGCGGCGCTGCGCTTGTCTTTCCGCCGGAGTGCCTCAATCTCCTTTCGCAACGCTTCTACCTGCCTCTGCAAGTCGACGATTAAGCGAATCAGATCTTCCCGGCTGCTGGAATCCAAATCCGGCATAAAACATTATTGCCCCGTTTTGTTCAGATGTCCACAGCGCTCCGATCTCGCCCAACTCCCGCGTGGCCAAATCCCGCTAATCAATTACCGCAAAACCCGGGACGTATCAATTTGGCGTGAACCTGACCCATGCACCGACCCGGCAGATTCCCTATCCACGCTGGTTCTTTCCCGGCACGGAAACCCCCTCGGCCGCGGCGAGTATCGAATTTACGGGAAGGGCGGAACGCCGCATCGTTGACTTAATTCTCCCCGAGAGCGCGTAGGTAGGGGTCCTGGAAGGGTTCGTATCAATGGCCGATGGACCGCCTGGCCGACTGATCCAAATGTTCCTCGTGGACAGCTTCGGGGCGCTGGTGTTGGGGGAAAGGGCCGACCCCTACGGTCACTTCAGCCTCCGTGTCTTCGCTGGGGTGGCATACAAGCTACATGCGATATGGCTCGGGAGGGCCTCTACCGAGGCGATATCAGCCGTCCCCGCGGACATTCCCGCAGGCAGCGGTTCGATGACGCTGCGACTCATTGTTGATCAGCCAGGCAGTTCTTTGCACAAGCGCTGACGATCGCTTCTACGGCACCATCCGATGCCCAGCATCCCGGACCGCCGCCTCCAGCCGCGAACGCATCAGCTTCGCCTCCTCCGACCTCACCTCGGCCAGCCGGAAAGTAGTCCCCGCTGGGAACTGCGCGAGCTTCGCCCGCAGACTCACCTCTCCAGTCGCCATGTACTGAGCAACGCTGATTCGCACCTCATCGAAGAACGAAGCGATTTCAATCCGAACCGGCGCTTTTGCATCCCGGCTCCATCCTCCTACGCTCTGGCGGCACTCCCCCGTGGAGCAGAGGGCGAACAGCCGCCGCAGTTCCGCCTCCCCTAACACCCACCCGCCGGCCTGTGCCAGCGCCGTCCACAGCGCACGCTCCAGCACAATCCCCTCCTGCCCTGCCTGCTTCCCCAACTCAGATTCCCTCTCCTTCCACCACGAATGAAAATACTCCATCGTCTCCCACAGCGGCTGCCGCGCCGCCGTCGAACCGTATTTGCCCAACACCTCCGCCGCCCCCCGCTTCACCGAAACAATGCCGCTCTTCAGGTGTTCGATCGCCAGCCGCTCCAGCGCCGGACTCATCGCGTACGACTTCAGCACCCCGACCGCCTGTCCCAGGTCATAACAGGGGCCGGTTGCGAGCGCCTTCCGCAGTTCCCGCTCTCCAAACTCCGGATCGAATTTCAAGAAGTAAAACACCAGCGGGAAAGGGCAGTGGGGGAGCTTCTGGCGATCGACCTCCGCGTTCAGGGCCAGGTACCCGGCTTCCACCTCTTTCACGATCGCACCCGTCGCGTAGCGAGTAATCAACTGCGCCGGCAACGGTCCGCCACGAGCCGCCTGCGCCGAAAAAACCGCGTCCAACTCGGGCAGCGTCTCATCCGGCAGCATCATCAACTTCTGGTTCTCGACACGGGAGCCATCCGTTCGGCGGAGCTCTTCCAAAATCAGCTCCCGGCCTCGCTCCGGCTGCAACTCATAAATCCGCTGCACGACCAATCCGTAAATCGAGGGGTAGCCAAACGGAGGCTCGGGAGGATTGCGAGCCAAGTCGTTCAACAGCGGCAGGATGTTCGCACCCCGCAGCAAGCGAAATCGAGAGTCGAGCAAATTCGATTGCATGGGCGCAGGCAGAGCCCTGAAATCCGCCATCAGGGAATTCACCACCTCGTCGAGCCGAGGCGGCCGGTCCCCCGAGGCCTCTGCGACTCGAAGCAGGGCATCGCTCGACACCGCCCGCGCCGCCGGCTCTTTCCGGGACAAATTCCGAGCCAGAATCGAAACATAGTAATCGCGTTTTTCGGCCATTACCGCCGCCCGCCGCTTCGACACAGTTTGCCATTCCTGACGAGCTAATTCCGTCTGCGGATATGGCCCCATCACCCCACCAGATGCCACGAGCACCGCCAGTTGCGACAAGGTTCCCAGAAAACGCTCCGAGATCGCTTGTCCGGGCTCAACCAGTAGCCGCTCCAGAACCGGCAGCAGACTGGCCCGATGCGCGGAATCGAGAACCCCGCTATGCAGCGCGAAGGCATCGACGCTGTTCTCGTCCGGAAGCCGCTTCGCCAAGGCAGCCCCAGACTCTAAAGTGTTGAGGAAGCGGAGACTCAGCCCGGCGTTCTGCCGCGGACGCTCATTCTCGCTATCGTTGCCAACCGGACGGTCGAGGACCGTCGTCGCGGCGGCGATCTGCTCCGCTACCCATTCCGGCGGCGCGGCCACAATCTCCAGCGTCAGAATATTCGACGAAACCTCGATCCCCTGATTCACCCGCCGACTGAGCACCGAGAGCCGATACGTTCCCGGCGCGCGAAACCGAACCCACTCGTTCAAAATCCGTTCCACCACGAAGGGCTTTGCCCCGGTGAGAGCGATTTCGCCTCCCGAAAGGCCACCCATCCCGCCGCTTTCGCCCGGTAGTCCACGCAGCGGATCCTCGGTCCCGGCGACCGGCTCTACCCGAAACTCTTCCAAGTAGTTCAGTCGTCCGACGCGATCCTGCAACCGCGAATCGGCCTTGAAACTTCCCGGCTGGCTGGCCGTAAACGACAGCGTAAGGGGGATCGTCTCCCCCAAATAAAATCGGGTCTTCGGCGCGGCAATGCGCAAAGCAACCCCCGCCGGTTCACTCGCATAGATCAAGTTGATGAAGCACCATCCGCCAGCCTGCGGATCGCATCGTTGCAGCCAAAACATCCGGTCCGCTTGGCCAGTCGCAGCCGCCTCCACCAACCGCCGCAGCACAAGGCGAGCGGGCTCATTGTCCGCCGCAAAAGCCATCTCCCGCATCCCCCAAGGGATGCCAGTCGATGCGCCCTGGCAGCAGTGCACCCGCATCCCGGTCTGCGCGGCCAGCGCGTCCGCCATCAACCCGGCGCTCGCGGCGATCGACCGGGTTCCAGCCGGTATCGTCACCCTTCGATCCAGCAACGGAGTGCCCTGCGGGTCAATCCCCACCAGAGTGAAGCGGGTCCCGTCCGTATCGATCCTGTACGCGAACGGAAGCCGCGCACTAGCCGCTGTCACAAGATCCCGCACCAAACCAGGCAGATCTTTGGGCCTTCCATCCGAACCCAAACCGAAGGGAATCTCCAACTTCAGGCGACCCCGAAAACCCGACTGCGGATCCTCCACATTGATCGCCAACCCAAACTCTTTCGCCAGCGTCAGCGCCGCGGAATCCACCGGCCGCGGAGCATCGACCACCAGCACCGCCCGATCCCCCATCCGATCCACTCGCCCCGCCACAGGATTCTGCGCCCACGCGGCTATAGCGCTCCCCAGCAGTCCGATCAGCACTACAAATCGAATCATCATCAGGCCTGTAGACGTCAACCACCCTCCACTCGTTCCCACCAATCGGCTATCCTACCCCCATGGTCATTGACGTCCACAGCCATTACTGGGAATACCCCCGCCACTTCTCCGACGA
>JBBRIO010000551.1:0-3795 GCA_038220855.1 Bryobacterales bacterium
GCATCGTGCGGATCTCCGCCCGCTGCACCCGGCTCCCCATCGTGTTTAACAGGCTCGCCAAAAGCTGGGCGTCCCCCAAAGTAATGCCCAACTGCGGCGTTCCGATCCGCGCCGAAGATAGCGGCAGCGCCGGCAGCCGAACATCCGCTCCGGTCACCGGATTCCGCGCCAGGGCAAATAACTCCGTCGAGGTGGGAAGACGGAGCCCGGCTGCCAGCGTCCGGTTCCGTCGCAGCTCATAAACCTCGATCTCAATGGCCACCGCCGGCCGAGCCCCCATCATCTGCTCAAACATCTGCTGCGCCGGGCGGACTTTGGAAATCTTATCCCGGATCAACACCAGCCGCCGCCCATTGTCGATCGAGAACTTCTGCAGCTCCATCGTCTGCTGCACCGCCCGCCCCAACTCCTGTAACTCCTGCACTGAGGCCGGCTCCGGCAGCGAAAGCACCACCGCCACCGTCGGTTCCAGCTCCTGCCGCTTCTGCGCCGAGTCCTTGGCCACCATCATCCGCTTCGGCTGGAGCGACACAAAGAACGCTCCCGTCGCCGCCCCCAACGCTTCGATCGCCTCCACCCCGGAAGCCCCGTCGAGTTCAAAACGGATCGCGGCCGCGCCCGTCGGGAAGTCGTTATCGAACTGAACCTCTAGCCCTAACTGCCGCGCCGCCTTCTCGATCACCTCGCGGGGCTCGCCGCGGAGGCGGAACGAATACGGCCCCAGGCCCAGCGCCAACTCGGGCGGCGGCCGGAACGATTCGGCCTCCCGCAGGTCTTTGTCCAGAATCAAGCTGTTCTCGACCGGCACCGGCGTCGCTTCCTGCGTCACTGCCGGGGCCATGTTCTGCCGTAGCGCTTTCTCGGTCAGGCTCCTGCTCCTCGCTGCATAGTTCGCGTTACGAGGGTCCTTGGCGCTCGCTTGGTTGTAGCGCAGGATCGCCTCGGCCATGTGCCCGGCCTTCTCTGCTTTCGCCGCCCGCCGCCCAAAGCTCCGCGCTGACTCCTCGGCGACCAACGCCCCGAGACCCAGGATCAACGCAGCTACAAAAAGACGCAGCACTACCAAATACGGTCTGACGAGATCCAGGCCCGATTCGTGGACTAAAGTTTCTCTCCGCGGGGGCCGATAGTCCTCGTAGATGTCGTTGCAACCAATCTCCACTGGGGCAGCGTTGCCCACGGGCTTTGCTCCTCCTACACCAACGAACTTTACCGCTCTCGGCATCCGGGAGAACCTGGTCCTTGACCTTGTGCTTCGCCGGCTGATGCTCGAAGGGACGACGAGCTTGGCGGCCATGGCGCAAAAGCTGCGGGTCTCTATCCCCATCATTGACCACATCTTCCGGCACATGCGTGCCCTGCAGATGGTCGAAGTCAAGGGCATGACGGGCAACGACTACAACTTCGTCCTCTCCGCGGCCGGTCGCCAGACGGCCACCGAAAGATTCCAAATCAGCCAGTATGCCGGCGCCTGTCCCGTTTCCCTGGCCGACTATCACTCCGCGGTTCGCGCCCAAGCCGCTAAGATTCAGATCGACCGTCGCGCTCTTCGCGGTGCCTTCGGGGATCTGGTCGTTACCGATCGGCTCCTCGACCAACTCGGCCCGGCGCTGATTGCCCAAAGTTCCATCTTCGTTTATGGACCATCCGGCAACGGCAAAACCAGCATCGCCGAGCGGATGCTCCGCGTCTATCAGGACGCGGTCATGATCCCCTACGCCGTCGAAGTCGATAACCAGATCATCAGCATTTACGACCCCGTCGTCCATGACGCTATCCACACCGAGGATCGCGAAATGGACCCTCGTTGGGTCCTCTGCCGCCGCCCGTGCATCGTCGTCGGCGGCGAGTTGATCCCCTCCATGCTTGAACTCCGCCTCGACGAAGCCAGCGGAATCTACTCCGCCCCGCTCCAGATGAAGGCCAACAACGGCCTGTTCATCGTCGATGACTTTGGCCGCCAGCTCATGTCGCCGCGCGATCTGCTGAACCGCTGGATCGTCCCGCTGGACCGCCGCGTCGATTACCTAACCCTTCGTTATGGGGTGAAGTTCCAAATCCCCTTCGAACTCCTCGTCGTCTTCTCCACCAATCTCGAGCCGAGCGACTTGGCCGACGAAGCCTTCCTCCGCCGTATCCCGAACAAGATCTACGTCGAGAGCGTCACAAGCCAGGTCTTCGATCAAATTTTCGACCGGGTCGTCGCCAGCCGCCGCGTCCCCACCGAAGCCGACAGCGCCGAATATCTGCGCAAACTCTGCCTTCGCGAAGGCCGCACGGAGCTACGTGCCTGCTACCCAAGCGACATCTGCAACATTTTGTCGTCGATCTCGCAGTACGAGAACCGAACCATTCAAATGACCAAACCCGATCTCGAACGAGCCACGGCGCTTTACTTCGCCAAGAGCTAAGACTGGTTCCAATCCTTACCGCGTTCGGGTGGAACTCGGCATCGCGCCGCCGCGGGTCCCATGGCGCGCTGCGTTACCCTCTTGCTTTTAGCCCCGACCGTCAACCGCTGTTTGAGCGGGGCGTTGCAAAACGTCTCGCCCACGACCTCCGGGCCGGCTGCCAAGAACGGAAATTGGCCCAGTCCCTACCGCGATCGGCGGGGATGATTCGGCCCGTTTTGGCATTCGGTAACGCAGCGCGCCATCGGTCCCATGGCGCGCTGCGTTACCCTTTTGCTTTTTAGCCCCGACCGTCAACCGCAACAGCTAAGACTGGTCCCAGTCCTTACCGCGATCGGCGGGGATGATTCGGCTCGTTTTGGCACTCGGCAATGCGCCGCCATCGGTCCCATGGCGCGCTGCGCTACCCTCTTGCTTTTAGCCCCGACCGTCAACCGCTAACAGCTAAGACTGGTCCCAGTCCTTACCGCGTTCCGCGGGGATGATTCGTCGAAGCGTCCAAATATCGCTCGCCATTAGCTCGTTCTGGAACTCGGCAATGCGCCGCCACGGGTCCCACTGCGCGCTGATCAACTTGCCCGTTACCCCGTCGCTCTCAGCCGACGCCAAGTACGAACAGAGTTCAGCCCCGACCGTCAACGGGGTGCCACCGTTGTCCCGCTGCTTGAGTGAGGCCTTGTAAAACGCCTCGCCCACGACCTCCGGGCCGGCGGCCAACACCTCGTCCAAGAGACGCGTGTTCAGCGCCCCCGGCGCGATCGCATTGACGTCGATCCCTTCGGGCTTCAACTCCTCCGCCAGCGTCTCGGCGAATCGAACTACCCCGGCTTTCGACGCCGCGTAGGCGCTGAGGAACGGCAACGGCTTCGTCGCGCCACCCCCGGAGATGATCAACACTTTGCCCCTTTGGGCTTGACGCAGGAGCGGTAGGAAGACCCGGCAACAGTAGACGGTTCCGATCAGGTTCACCTGTAAGGCGTCCACCCAGGCACCCCAGTCGAGCGTGTCGATGCTGCCCTTCGGGCCATATACCCCAGCGTTGCAGACGAGGATATCGACGCCACCAAGTAACTCCGCCGCGCGGGCCGCGAGCGCTTCGACCGCCGCTTCTTTGGCGATGTCGCAGGGGACGGCGAAAGCGCGGCCGGGATAGGCCGCTTCGAGTTCAGCGTGAGCGGTCGACAGGTCGGTCGCATTCCGCGCACAGATCAATACGGTGGCACCATCCGCCAATAGTTGGCGCGCGATGGCGAGGCCGAGGCCTTGGCTGGAGCCGGTGACGACGGCTCGTTTTCCATGCAGTTTCAAAGAGCTCTCCCTATCGAAAAATAACGTAAGCGAGGCTGGCCGAGCAAAACCGGTTCGAGGAACCGGGCCGCATCGA
>JBBRIO010000552.1:0-3781 GCA_038220855.1 Bryobacterales bacterium
CCTCGGCATCTCCTTTTATGCCTTCCAGTCCCTCACCTACACGATCGATCTCTACCGCAAAGACGCCAAACCCACCCAGTCTCTCCTCGCCCATCTCACCGCCACGTCGTTCTTCCCCACCATCCTCGCCGGACCCATCACCCGCGTCCCCGACCTCATCAAACAGTTCGAAAAGCCCAATAAATCCCTCGACGCCGCCGACGGTAGCCGCGCCCTCTTCCTCATCGGCCTGGGCCTCCTCAAGAAACTCCTCCTGGCCGACTACCTCGCCGAAAACCTCGTCAATCGGGTCTTCGACTTCCCCGGACTCTACTCCTCCGCCGAAGTCCTCACCGGCGTCTACGCCTACGCCCTCCAACTCTATTTCGACTTCTCCGGCTATACCGACGTCGCCATCGGGTCCGCCCTCCTCCTGGGGATCAAGCTCCCCCAGAACTTCAACATGCCCTATGCCGCCACCAACATCAACGACTTCTGGCGCCGCTGGCACATCTCCCTCTCCAACTGGCTCCGCGACTACCTCTTCTTCTCTCTTCCCGGCAAACGGAACGCCGTCATGCCCTATTGCAACATCATCATCACGATGGCTCTAGGCGGCCTCTGGCACGGGGCCAGTTGGAACTTCGTCATCTGGGGCTTACTCCATGGCGTCGCCCAAGCTGTCGCTCGCGGCTGGCAATCCTGGCGCGGACAAAAGGCCACCCCTTTCACGCCCGCTTGGTTCCGCACCTTCTGCACCGTCCAGTTCGTCTGCTTCGCCTGGATCTTCTTCCGCTCCACTAACCTCGAACAGGCTGGCAAGATCATCGATCAGCTCGGCGAACTAACCTACTCCCTCGACAACGTCTCCCGACCCCTCTGGATCGTCCTCGCCATCGCTATCGCGGGCCACTACCTCCCTAAATCCTGGTTCGAACAAATCCGGGAAACCTTCGTCCGCTCCCCCTTCGTCGTGCAGGCCGCTGCGCTAATGGCCCTAATTGTTGCCATTCAGTACATCGCCGCGACAGGGGCCGCCCCGTTTATCTACACTAACTTCTAAGCTGTGCTCCTCCCTCCCAAAGTCACTCTGACCCTCCTCACCCTCGCCGCCCTTCTGAGCGCCCCCGACTTCATTCCCGTCATCCAGGACTACCACGTCATCGATTGGACCTCCTTCGCCAAAGTCGTCGACTTCCAGCCCCGCATCAAGTCCCAGAACCCCATCGAAGAAGAGCAGCAGCGTCTCAAGCCCGATACCTCCGTCGAAAAAGCCGAGGTCCGCCCCCTTATCGATCCCGCCAATGCCCTCGAGCCGTTTTTCGCCTCGCTGTACTCTACTGAACGGAAAGACCCCGGAGCCGTCACCCGCATTCTGCACTACGGCGACTCCCCTACCACCGCCGACCTCATTACCGCCGACGTCCGCTTCCTCTTCCAAAAAGATTTCGGCGACGCTGGCCACGGCTTCGCCCTCGTCGGAAAACCTTGGGCGTGGTACGGCCATCGCGGACTCGAAATCAAATCCTCCGGCTGGAAGATCGAGCCCGCCAACACCGCCGAACTCAAAGACGGCTTCTACGGTCTCGGCGCCGTCTCCTTCCGCGGCTCCGCCGGGGCCCAATCCCGCATCATTCTGAAAGACGCAACCCACTCCTCCGTCGAGGTCTCCTTCCTGTCCCAGGTCGAGGGCGGCAGCTTCCGCCTCCTCGCCGACGGTAACGAACTCGGCACCGTCGATACCGCCTCGCCCGTCGTCACCCCCTCTTTCCAGAGTTTCAACCTCCCCTTCGGCGTCCGCGAACTCCAAATCTCCAACGTCTTTGGCCGGGTCCGCCTCTATGGGCTTCGCTTCTCGAAGTCCGTTCCCGGCGTGGAGTACAACTCCCTCGGCGTCAACGGTGCATACATCTCTATCCTCGCCCGCATGGTCGATGAACAGCACTGGGCCGACCAACTCCAACACCATCGCCCGAACCTGGTCATCATCAACTACGGCACCAACGAGAGCGTCTATACCCAGTTCGTCGACACCGCCTTCGAGCGCGAACTCCTCCGCACCATCGCCCGCGTCCGCAAAGCCGTCCCCCAAGCCGCGATCCTCATCATGTCTCCCATGGACCGCGGCCAAAAAGGGTCGGATGGAGAAATCACCACCGTCCCCGCCCTCGCTCGCCTCGTCGCCATCGAACAACGCGTCGCCGCCGAAAAGGGCTGCGCCTTCTTCAATACCTTCGAAGCCATGGGCGGCCCTGGCACTATGGGCCGTTGGTATCACGCCGAACCCCGCCTCGTCGGCGCCGATTTCATTCATCCCATGCCCGGCGGAGCCAAGATCGTCGGCAACCTTCTTTACAAATCTCTACAGCAGGGCTACCGCGCCCACAAGCTCCGCATCGCCAAGGAGAAGTTTGCGACAATTAAGGGGCTGTCATCGACCCAGGCAAACTGAACTTTGAATCGACTCCTCGCCGCCGCTTGCCTCGCCTTCATCCTTCTAGGCACAGTGTCTCTCGGCGCGCCCGTTAAGAAAAAGCCTGTCGCGAAGTCCAAAGCCAAGGCCAAATCGACGAAGAAGCGAGTCGCCGTCGTCGCCCGCCCCGCGCCCGTCGCGCCTCAAGTTCGCGCCGCCGCGTCCACCAACGTCTCCGAGTGGCTCAATCAGCCCGGCACGATGGAGCACCCCGCGGCCCTCGTCCCTTTCTTCGAACAGCTCTACCGCCTCGAGAGCGGCTTGGGGAAAGACGTTCTTCGCATTCTTCAATACGGTGACTCCCACACCGCCGCCGATGACTGGTCCGGCACCGCTCGTTACCTTCTGCAAGCCCGTTTTGGCGATGGCGGCCCGGGATTCACTCACGCCGGTCATCCGTACCTAGGCTATCGCCGCGGCGATATCCGCTCCTCTTCTTCACGCGCCTGGTTCTCCGACGGCCTCGTCGGTCGGGACGGCGACGGCATGTACGGCGTCTCCGGCGTCTCGATGTCCACCGCCCGCCCCGGCGAATCGGTCACCCTCCAAGCCGAATGCAGCTCTGCCGAACTCCACTTCCTGCGCCAACCCGCCGGAGGCCTGGTCGAAGTTTCTGACAATGGCGTCATCCTCGATACCATCTCGACCGCCGGTGAACCAGGAGCCGGAGTCTTCAATCTTCCGCTCAGTCCGGGTCTGCATCAGCTTGCCGCTCGCACGCGCGGCGGCGGCCAGGTCCGGCTGTTTGGGTGGGTCACCGAAAATCCCCGCGGTCTCACTTACGACATGCTCGGCCTCAACGGTGCCCAAGCCAATATCGGGCTTAAATGGGAAGAGTCCATTCTCGCGGAATACTACCGCCGCCGTCCCCCTGGCCTTATCATTCTCGCTTACGGCACCAACGAAGCTCGGAATAAAGACTGGACCCGCGAATCCTATCGCGATATGTTCATCCACCTTCTCGGCCGCTATCGCCGCTTGGCCCCTTCCTCCTCAATTCTTGTCATCGGCCCTCCCGACCACTTCTTCCGCTATCGCTCGGGACTCGCCTCCCACGAAAAAATCGACCTCATCATTGAGGCACAGCGCGAAGCCACCGTCGCCACCGGTGCCGCATTCTGGGATCTCCGCGAACGCATGGGCGGGAAAGGAGCCATGGGTAAATGGGTTGCCGCCGGCATGGCCCAAGGCGATTATGTGCATTTTACCGGCGAAGGCTACCGCCTCCTCGGGGCCGCGTTGTATAAGGAGTTGATGGGCCAGTTCGCAACTTACGTCAGAGTACGCAACGAATCCACCGCTCCCAAAACCGCTCTCGACCAAAACACC
>JBBRIO010000553.1:0-3751 GCA_038220855.1 Bryobacterales bacterium
ACCGTCGTCAACTCCATCGGCACCACCGGCGGCCACTGCGACTCCACCAACGGCTACGTCGCCGGTACCCTCTCCGAGTCGCGCGAAAACAATCCCGCCATCGGCAACGGCCCCGACGCCATGCGCGCCGCCGTCCGCTGGAACGTCAAGTACGGAGCCGACGTCATCAAAGTCTGCGCCACCGGCGGCGTCATGTCCCTCAACAACGACGTCGACTCCCCCCAACTCACCCAGGACGAAATGAACGCCCTCGTCGACCAGGCCCACAGCATGGGCAAGAAAGCCGCCGCCCACGCCCACGGCCCCGAAGGTGCCAAACGCGCCATCCGCGCCGGTATCGACTCCATCGAACACGGCTCCTTCCTCGACGACGAAGGCCTCAAACTTATGGTCGCTAAAGGCACCTACTACGTCCCCACTCTCATGGCCTACGAAGGCGTCCGCGATGGCATCGCCGGTGGCCGCCTCGATCCCCGCGTCGTCCGCAAAGGCCGCCTCGCCCTCGACGCTATTGACCTCACCGTCCGCCGCGCCATCGCCGCCGGCGTCAAAATCGCCTTCGGCACCGACGCCGGCGTCTACCCCCACGGCCGCAACGCCGGCGAGTTCCGCCTCCTCGTCGACCACGGCATGAAGCCCCTCGACGCCCTCAAGGCCGCCACCAGCGTCACCGCCGATCTCCTCGGCATCGCCGACCGCCTCGGCACCCTCAACTCGCCGATGTCGTCGCCGTCCCCGGCGATCCCACCGCCGATGTCCGCCAAACCGAAAAGGTCTTCTTCGTCATGAAAGCAAGCACGTCTACCGCAACGACCGCGCCATCAAGTAGTCCGTTCCAGCGCCGGCAACTTCCCCGCCAAATTCGCCCACGTCCACAGCACCGCCGTCACCGCCGTCAGCCCTCCGGCCACCAACCCCACCAGCCGAATCGGATAATGATCCACCGCCACCGCCGCCACCGTCATCGAAACCATCATCGACACGTTCATCAACATCTCCACCGTCGCAAAAACCCGCCCCCGATACTCGTCCGGCACATACAGCAGCAACATGCTCCGGTTCAGCACATTATTCGCCCCCATCGCCACTCGCGATAGCGTAATGAACACGACCGCCCCCCAGATCGTCCCCATCTGCGTAAACGCCATATACGCCCCGCCAATCACAAAAAAACACCCCGCAATCGCCCATTTATATTGTTCAAACGTTAACGCCCGCCCCACCCGCAGCCCTACAATCCCACCCAGCACCAGCCCCACCCCCGCAAACCCCCAGATGATCCCCACGCCTCCCGGCCCGGCCTTAAACACCACTTCCCCAAACAACGTAAACAAGATCTGCGCCGCCCCGCCCCCCGACGCCCAACCCACCCCGGCCAAGGCAATCGCCAGCAACAGCGGAGTCCGCCACAGCAACCGCAGCCCGTCCAGGAACTCCTTCACCCCTTCGTTCTTCTTCGCCCCGCCCTCGGCGCGAAACGTTCCCCGCATCCGAGAAATCGACCACGCGCTGAACAAAAACGCCGCCGAATTGAACACGAAAGCATAGCCATATCCAAACGCCGCCACCGCCGCCCCGCCCATCATCGTGCCCAGCGATAGCGTCAACCACGACGTCGTCTGCGTCATCGCGTTCGCCGCGTGCAACTCCTCCCCCTCCGCCAGGTCCGGCAATATCGACGATCGCCCCGCCGTGAAAAACGGCGTCGCCACCATCAACAGCGCGCTCAGCCCATACAGCAAGCCCGTCACCGGCCACTCCAAAATCAGCAAAAACGAAAGCGCAATCACCGCCCGAAACAGCTCGCTCGCCATCATCACCCGCCGCCGATCCAGCCTATCTAAATACACCCCCGCCATCGGGGCCACTAGAATCGCCGGTAGCGTCCGTGCGATCATGACCGCACCCACCGTCGATCCCGATCCCGTCAAATGCAACGACAGCGAAAGCACTGCGATCGAGTTGAAATGGTACCCCGTCTCGCTCACCAGTTGACCGACCCACAGCGAGCGGTAGTTGCGGTTCTGCCGCAGCAGCGCCAAAAATTGCACTTCCCTTCATAGTATGCAAATCCTTTCCGACTGGTTCCTCTGGGCCATCGTCACCATGGTGGCGATCGCCAGCTTTTTCCCCCACCTCTCCGCCACCCTCCATGCCAATCAGGTCTCCGACTACGGCATCTTCGCCATCTTTTTCCTCTACGGCGTCAACCTCTCCGTCGAAAGCCTCCGCTCCGGCCTCGTCAACTGGCGCCTCCACCTGCTCGTGCAAGTCTCCACCTTCGTCCTCTTCCCGGCGCTCTTCATCCCCTTCCGCGCCCTCTGCGGACCCTGGCTCCCCCCCGATCTCCAACTCGGCTTTTTCTATCTCTGCGCCCTCCCCTCCACCATCTCTTCCTCCGTCGCCATGACCGCCATCGCCCGCGGCAACGTCCCCGCCGCCATCTTCAACGCCACCCTCTCCAGCCTCCTCGGCGTCGTTGTCACCCCCGCCCTCGTCAGCCTCGTCGCCCAAACCACCGGCCAAGCCCCGCCCCTCGCCCAAACCGTCACCAAAGTCGCCACGCTCCTCCTTCTCCCCTTCGCCCTCGGCCAACTCCTCCGTCCCTTCGCCGGCAAGTTCTTCGGCCGCTATAAGAAATACACCGCCATCTCCGACAAATGCATCATCCTCATCCTCGTCTTCGCCGCCTTCTCTGACTCCGTCAACGCCGGCCTCTGGACCACCTACGGCCCCCCTGTCCTCGCCCTCACCTTCGTCTGCACCGGCGCCATCCTCGCCATCGTCCTCACCGTCACCACCACCCTCGCCCGGCTCCTGAAATTCTCCACCACCGACGAAATCGTCGCCGTCCTCTGCGGCTCTAAAAAGACTCTCGCCTCCGGTGCCCCCATGGCCAAGCTCATCTTCGCGGGCTCCACCAGCCTAGGCCCCATCCTCCTGCCCATCATCCTGTACCACCAGATTCAACTCTTCGTCTGCAGCATCCTAGCCCGCCGCTACGCCTCCCGTCCAGAGCTCTCGTAGCATCTCGCACGCCGCCCCCACCACAATGTCCTCCGTGTCCGGTCCATACAGCGCCGTGTCCACCTCATACCCCCCTTCCGCAAACGCCGCCCGCGTCGGCATGTAGCCAAACGTCCCGTTCGAATACCCCGAAACCAACGTATTTTTGAACGGCGACCCCGCCACAATCCGCTCCCCGATCTCCCCGAACGGTTCGTCCTGCATCGACACCATCACCACGTCCCCAATCCGCAGCACCTGCATCTGCCGCTCCACCACCGCCGCTCCCCGCACCATCCGCGCCCGTTCTTCCTTCATCGTCGCCCGCGTCAACGCCGCCGTCGCCTCCCGCACCCCCACCCCGCTCCCCCGCGCCGCTTCCAACCCCGCCCGCAATCGATCCACCTCCGCCACCAACTCCTCATGCGGCGGAAACACATTCGCCGGCAACTGCAACGTCCGGCTCCGCATCGCAAACGCAACCGGCCCGTCCTCCGCCGGCACGTCCTCGTACAACGCAATCGGCGCCCCCGATTCCATCACCCCCACGAGCCTCTCCGTCCGCCCCCGCGTGTCAATTTCCAGCGCCACCTTCGCCGCTTCTAACCCCAATATCCGCCCCAACCGCCGATACACGCCCCGGTCCCCCGTGAACCCCCGCACCGGCCCCACCGACCCCGTCGCCCCCGGCCAATACAAACACCGCCCGCCCCACTCCCGCTCCACCACCACCCGCCCCCCCCCC
>JBBRIO010000554.1:0-3742 GCA_038220855.1 Bryobacterales bacterium
CCCCCCGCCGGCGCCCCCCCCCCCCCGCGCGGGCGCCGGCGCGCCCCCGCTCTATGCGGTTGACCTGCGGAGTAACGGGATGGGGGCGCGGGTTGGGCTGGGGGTGGGTAAGCCGGCGAAGGGAACTCCGTTTCGGCTGCAGGTGAAGGCGATGAAGCCTAGCGGCGAGCTTTCGGCGGCTTGGGCGATGCAGCACGAGGGGAAGGGTGAGGAGAAGGCGTACATCGAAAAGTATGTGCCGAAGGGACGGTATGAGCTTTCTGTGGTGGGCGTTTCGGACGCCAAGTGGGGCGGGGCGCGGATTGTGGTGGGTGAGGCGGTGGAACTGAGTGCCAAGGTGTCGGGGGTGGATGCGGGGACGGCGGGGACGCTGACGGTTTATGACGTGCGGGATTTGACGAAGGCGATTGATACGGTTAACGCGACGGTGGCGGCGGGCGATGGGGGGAAAGAGTTGAAGGGGTCATGGACACCGGCGAAGGAGAAGTTGGCGGATTTGCATGGGTCGGAGGTGGTGTTTGAGGCCAAGGCGGGGGCGGCGAAGGGGATCAGTGGTCCGGTGCCGGTGGTGGTGAAGGAGAAGTTCGAGGTGGTCGACCCGGCGGCGAAGAAGTTAGACGGGCATTTGTCGCTATATTACTCTGGCGGAGCGAAGGTGGAGGCGGATGCGGCGGGCGGGGAGGCGGAGGTGTTCGCGCCTTGGGGGCAGAAGTTGGCGCGGATTGAGTATGGCGTGAAGCCGTGCGCGGTGAAGTTTGAAGAGGAGGGTACGGCGGCGCGCGGGTTTCTGCTCTCTGCTTAGTAAGATATGCCGGAAATTGAAGGCGACCACAATACAACGCTTGAAGTTACAGTAGTTCCTACGCTAGCGGCTTACTGGAGCCGGGCGCGGTGTTGGCATGGGGATAAGGTGAAGATCGTGGTGCGGTCGGCGTTTGTGCCGGACGGGACGGCGGTGGAACTGAAGATCTTGGCCAAGGACGGGTTAGAAGAGGTGGCCGAGGTGGTGGGGCAGAAGATCGCGGGTTCGAAGATTGATTACGAATACACGATCGAGTGGAGAGATAAGGTGCTGCCGGAGGGCGCGACAGAGTTTGTAATTGCGGCGAAGACGACGGAGCCGGCGGTGACGGCGGCCCATTCGCCTTCGTTGTTTGTGGATTTGACGGCTCCGATATTGTCGTTTTAGGAGTGGGCGAGTTGGACCAGGAAGGCGATGGGGTGGTAGTGGAAGACCACTTCGGAAGCCGGGAGGAGGCCGCCGGGCTTGGCTTCGGCCCACCAGGAGTATTTGTTGAAGTCGTCGCCGAGTTTGTCGCGGTCGACGACTTTAAGGAAGGACAGCGGAGTGGCAGCGGCTAAGGCGGCCTTCCAGTCCATCGACCAGGCGGTGGGGGACTTGAGGACGGCGCTGCGGAGGAGGAAGTTGTTGGGGTCGGCTCCGGCGGCGTGGACGTCGGCGTCGAGGAGGACCGAGTCATCGTAGGCGGCGAGAAGTTTCTTGGCCAGGAGCGCTTCGGTGATGGCTTTGCGGTCGGTGGCTTTGGCGGGGTCGGTGGCTTCGACGAGGGTCCAGCCGTCGCCCGTGAGTAACTGCTCTTCGGCGAACACTTCAACGTGAAGAAAGGAGCCTTCGGCGTTCAAGGTGAGATTGGTGGGGGCAGCGCCGATGGTGCCGAGTTTTTCCCCGGCGGCGACTTTGATGGGCTTATCGAGTCCGATGGTATTGTAGGCCGCGATTTTGGTGTCGAGGCCGGCGGTTTTTAGACGCCGCTCGCCGACGACCTTGTTCTCCATTTTTGTGTAAATGTAGGTGTCGGCTTTGCCGGCGACCTTGAAGACGAGGGAGTCTTTGGGGGCGCGGGTATCGAGCGAAAGCGGGTCGAGGGCGTCGCCTTCGGTGGGGACCCAGTCGCCGCACACATGGCCTTTGGCGGGGATAAGTCGGTTCTTCTTTTCGGAGGTGCCGTCTTCCTTGTATTCGTCGACTTCCTTCTTGACGAAGAGGGGCATGTCGGCTATGACTTCGACGGCGTCGAGGGTTTGGACGTGGAGGCGCTGGCGCCAGGTGATAAGCGAGGTGGCGGCGGCCTTGCCGGCGTCGAGGTGCATGTAGAGGCTGTACCAGTTTTTGGTTTTCAGCTTGTGGCGGAGGAGGATGAAATTGCGGGAGCCGTACGGGAATGCGCTATCGCCTTCTCCGGCGCGGCAGGCGATGACTTCGCCGGGGGCGATGGCGTGGACCGCGTCGCCGGCGGGCGCATAGAGATGGACGCCGGTATGCCACGTGCGGGAGCCGCCGAGGGGGAACCAGCCGCCCTGCTTCTTTTCCGGGTTGACGAAGTAGTCCTGGCTGGAGGCGATGCGGGGATCGAGTCCAGAGCCAAGATCGACGGGGAGGAACATGCTGGGGGCGCCTTCGTAGGCGGGTTGGAGGCTGTCGAAGTAGGTTTTTACGAAGTCTTCTTTGTGGCGGCCGAGGCGGCGGACGGTATCGAGTTGGACGGAGAAGGGGGTGACGGGCGGGGGGGATTTCTTGTCCGATTCGGCGACGCTAAGACGGTCCGGTTCCTGCCATCGAAGTTGGAAGCCGCACTTGGCCATGGCGGCGAGGCGAATTTCTTCGCAGCGGGTGCAGTTGGCTTTGGTTTTCCAGTCATCGCCGATTTCGTTGCGCTCGTTCGTATCGGTGAATTCGTACTCGATTTCTTCACCGTGGCGGGTGCAGCGGCCGCCGTGTTGAAACTCGATCGCCTTTCCGAGGTTGAGGGTGATTTTACGGTGGCTCCAGCGACGGAGGTCGGTATGGAGGTAGTTGTCGTGCCAGCAGCGGTAGCCGACGATGATCGAGATGCGGTCAATTTCGGCTCGCTTCATGAGGCCGCGGACGGCCCAGAGGAGGGCTTTGTCGACGCCGTCGTGCTCTTCCATGTCATAGACGTCCAGCTTTTCGGAGGAGAGATCGGTATCGTCGGCGAGTTTTTTGCCATCGAGGAGAAACTTGCCGGCGAACCGTTTTTTACCGAAGCCTTCGCATTTGCCTTTTTCAGGATGGTCTTCGATGCAGCGGCAGACGATGGCGGGGTCGTCTTTGCGGGTGGCGCAGGGGCAACGGAAATCGTGGACGAGAACGGCGAAGTGGGCGGCTTGGCCGTTGATGGCGCGGAAGGTGGGGTCGTCGACGACGCCGGTGATGGGCAGCTTGTAGGCTTTCTGGAGGCGTTTGACGGCGTCGCGGGTGGTGGTATCGAAGATGCCGGTGACGCGGACGGGGTCCATGAAACTGCCGATTTCGTCGTTGTCGGTGCCGGAGCCCCAGGCGAGGAGGCGCATTTGGACTTCCCAGACGTCGAAGCCTTCGCACTTGGGGAGGAGGCGGAGGACGCGGGCACCGTATTTGGTTTCGTCGGTGACGTCGGGGCGGGTGCGGGGGGGCATGTTGGGTTAACGTCCTACGAGGAAGATGAGGGATCCGAGATCGGTGAAGCCGGCAAAGGTGGTGCGCTGATGGAGGGCGGCGATGTGGGGCAGGGTGATGCGCGGAGGGAGGCCGCCGGGGGCGATGAGGGCGACGGGGGAGCCGTCGAGGGTGCCGGCGTAGTAGTTGCCGCGTTCGTCGAGGAAGGCGAAGAGGCTCGGGTAAGCGAGTTGGAAGTGGAGGGGGGCGAGGGGAAGATCGTCGATGGTGGGCCATCCGGAGAGGGGGGGGAGTGCGGTGACCTCGGGGTCGCCGGTGAGGGGG
>JBBRIO010000555.1:0-3741 GCA_038220855.1 Bryobacterales bacterium
CTTAAATTTGATTGGGGCGAGCGCGATGGGACCGAACTTGAAGAGTTGGTGGGCCCCCAACGGGCTAGTGCTGATCGCTTTGTTTTTGGCGATCGCGGGCTGGGCGTTCCACCGTTCGTTGGGCGGGCGGGGGATCCTGGGAGCGGTGCGGGAAGCCTAGCCTAACCGGTTCTCCAGAATGCGATGCTCTGCGAAGTTTTCGATGCGGAGGTCGACTTCCGGGACGAGGGCACCCCGCGGGATCAGCCCGATCAGTTCGCTCGTCGCAACGGTAACCCCGAGTTCGGCACCGATGCGCGTGATGGCTTCGAGCACGATGTGCGGCGGGGTGATTTCGAAGTCGGTGAGGTTCATCGAAATCTGCGCTTGATTGCGTTCGGCCAGGAACAGCCCGAGCGCCTTGACGCAGGCCAGGCCGCCGTTCGAGTGACGAATGCGACTCGCGATCTCCTTGGCCGCCTCCAAGTTGGGTTCGTTCAGAAATACGTTCCAGGCGATCAGAATTTTGCGTGCACCCACCGCGACCGCTCCTGCGGTAGGGTGGGGTTCGGCGTTGCCGAAATCGGGCAGTGGGAACGGGGAGCGGTTTCCGGCGCGGCGGACATCGGCGAGATTGCGCCGATGAGGGAACTGGGCAGCCGCTTCGTACAGGAACACCGGGACGCGAAACCGGTTCCAAATCTCGGCGCCCACCGACTGCGCGAGCCAGGCGCATTCGACTAGGGTGATGCTTCGGAGCGGAACAAAGGGCACGACGTCGGCGGCCCCGATGCGGGGATGCACGCCGGAGTGGGTCGTCAGGTCGATCCGCGCCACCGCTTCGCCGACCGCTCGGACCGCGGCCTCGCCGATGGCTTCCGGCGAGCCAACGAAGGTGATGACGCTGCGATGGTGGTCGGGGTCGGCGGTCTGATCCAGGACGGCGATGCCGGGGACGGCGGCTATCGCGTTGGCGATGCAGTCGATGGCCGCGAGGTCTCGGCCTTCCGAGAAGTTAGCGACGCATTCGACCAAAGGGTTAGGCAACGCGCCACTCCGGCGCGGTTTCCTGATGGACGATTTCGCCCCGTCGGAGGACCGTGGAAACTAGGTTCATTCCAAAATGATAGGGGATTTCTCGGTAGTCCGGCACGGCGAGGATCAGAATGTCCGCCGCCTTGCCGACTTCGAGCGAGCCCGATTCCCGCGAGCATCCAGCGGCCGCGGCGGCGTTATACGTGGCGGCGTGGATCGCTTCGGCGGGGCTCATGTTCAAGTGGTTGCAAGCGAGTGACACCACCATCTGCATATTGCAGGAGGGGCTGAGGAGCGGATCGTAGCCGGATGCGTGGGCGTTGGCGGCCCCGGCTTCGATCTTGGGGCGGGCGGGGGGTAGGCGGTCGAGGCGCAGGTGGTAGGCGAGACCCGGGAGCAGCACCGCGACGGTGGAAGAGTCGCAGAGGTGGTCGATTTGATGGTCGGTGATGTAATTGCAGTGCGAGACGCTTTCGGCCCGCAGAGCCACGGCAAGCTCGACGTTGGAATCGGCGTGATGGAGGCCCGCGTGGAGCCTGGGGCTAAGCCCGGCCACGCGGGCGGCGCGGAGGAACTGCATGGTCTGGTTCAAGCTGAAGCCGCAGGCGGCGGGATCAGCGTCGATATAGGAAATCGTTTTCCGCTTGGCGATGCGAGGGAGCATTTCGTCCGTTAGAAAACGGAGATAGCCGTCGGCGTTATCGGTGAATTCGGGGGGAAGCGCGCGGGCCCCGAACCAGGTGGGGATGACCGTGATGGGACAGTTTTGAAGGTCTTCGAGGACGCGGACGCATTTCATCTCGCCCGAGTCATCAAGACCGTATCCCGTTTTTGCTTCGAGGGTGGTCGTTCCATGACGGACGCATTGATGAAGGGTATTGCGGGCTTGCAGTTCCAGGCGGCGGGCGGGGAGGCTGCGCACGTTGCGAACCTGGGCGTGGAGGCCATCGTGGAGGACGCCGCTTTGTTCGAGCGAAGCGCCGAGCGTTCGCATTTCGAATTCATTAACCCGAGGGGGGCCGCTGACCAGATGGGTATGGGGATCAACGAACCCGGGCATGACGACGCAGCCATCGGCTTCGATGACTTCAGCATCCTTAGATTCGGCGAGGTTTTCGAGCCGGCGGCCGGGGCCGATGGTTTCGATGCGCCCGTTCTTAATGAGAATGGCTCCATCGGGAATGAGCGCTAAATCGCTGAGCGAATTACCGCGGCGCGGGCCGGAGCTTCCCCGCAGAGTCAGGAGCTGCCGGGCTCCGCGAATAAGTATCTTCTTAGACATGGCGGGCTCCCGAGAAGCACCGCAAACGGGATCCCAGACAAGGAAGCCGACGTCCGCTCAAGCAAAACAAGCGAAGGGACGCACCGGGGGAGAGTGTCGGACCCATGGAAGATAAGAGTACTAGAGCTCTCAGCGTAGCACAATTGTCTGTCTATTCAATCTATATTTTCAATAAACGTCAGTTTATTTGTTAATTGAAATCGGCACCGATTTGGAAACCGAGGGCAGCGGTTTGAGCGGCGTAGTCGTAGCGGGCGGAGGCCTGTTGGAGTTCAGCCGTCGTTTTTGAAAGCTGGGCTTGGCTGAGTTCGACGATTGAACTGAGGCCGAGGTCGTAACGGGCCTGGGCGAGTTCGAGAGAGAGCCCGGCGCGCTTGAGGAGTTGGTCGGTGAGGGAGAGCCGCTCAAAGGCGGTTTGAGCGTTGAGGTAGGCGACGGCAAGGTCGCGGGCGAGGCGATTTTCAAGCTCTTTGAGGCGTTGTTCGGCGGCCCGAGCCCGAAGGGCGGATTCGGCCCGGCGAGCGGCGAAGAGCCCGCCGTTGAGGAAGTTGAGATTGACAGACAGGCCGGCGGCGGCGTAGAAATCCTTCTCGTAAGCGACGACATGAGCCGGTACGACACCGGCCGCGCCGAAGCCGGAAACCGTAGGCTTAGTGAGTTTCCCTTCGGCGGCGACGAGGCGTTGGGCGGCTTCGACTTCGAGGCGGCGGGCAGCGAGTTCGGGGCGCTGGCGGAGGGCGATGGGGAGGAGGGCTTGGCTGTCGGCGGGGAGCGCGGGTGGAGGAGGCGGATCGATCAGGACCCACTGGGCGGGTTGGGTGAGTCCGACGGCGACGGCCAGATCGGCGAGGGCGGCTTGGGAATCGTTACGGGCTTGCGCGGCGAGCAGACGGGCTTCGGCGACGGCGACTTCGGCGAAGCTGAGGTCGAGGCCGGACTTGAGTTTGGCGTCGGTGAGGGCGGAGACCTGATCGAGGACGGTTTGGCGGGCGGCGATGGTTTGGGTGGCGACACGAAGAATGGCTTGCGTGCGAAGAGCGAAGAGGTAGGCTTGCCGGACTTGGAGCAGGACTTGGGCGCGGGTGGCGTTCGCCGTTTCGGCTTCGCCCTTCGCGCGGGCGGTGGCACCTTCGGTGAGGAGCTTTGTGCGTCCGCCGTCGTAGAGGAGCTGGGAGAAGTTGGTGCCGAGGCCGACGCGGCTGAGGATGAGTGGATTGGAAAACTGACCGGCGGCGACGCGGGCCCGTTCCGTGGCTGCGGCCCCGGAAACGGCGACGCCGAGTTGGGGAGCGAGGGCGCTGCGGACCTGTTGCGGCACCTGGGCCTGGGCCTCGGCGGAGAGGCGAGCCGCGGCGACGGCGGGGTGGTTGCGGAGCGCGAGGGCTTCGGCCTCGGCCAGCGTGAATGGCTGTGGTTGAGCGAATGCAAGGGCGGCTAAGGGCAGA
>JBBRIO010000556.1:0-3735 GCA_038220855.1 Bryobacterales bacterium
ATCCTGAAGAGAAGGTGGTCGACGTCTCCGGTACCTCGTCAGAGTTTCTCGTCGAAACATTTGGCAAGCCCAAACGGGTCGAGATCGACGTCAACAACCGCCTCCTCCGCATGAGCAGGACGATGCGCGTCGCCGTTTCCATCCGGAAGGGCGAAATGTTCGCCGAGATCGGCGAGTATGGTGAGGCCCTCAAGGAATACACCAAGGCGCTCGAAGTCGCCCGCAATAGCTCTCTCGCCCACTACCGCGTCGGTGAGGTGTTTTTCCTCCAGAACAACTACCAGTCGTCCGCGAACGAATTCCGCGAGTCACTCAATGGCGATCTGGAACCAAAGTGGACCGAGGTGTGGGGCCACATTAACCTCGGAAAGATCTTCGACATTACCGGCCAGCGCGAGCGGGCGGTGAACGAATACAACCTCGCGATGCGGACGAAAGACAACACCCAAAACGCGCAGGAAGAGGCCGCTAAATTTCTAAAGGACCCCTTCAATCGCGCTCGGATGTCAAACTAGTCCAGCCCTAGTGGCCTTCGTTCTCCAGGAATCGCTCCGCTTCAATTGCCGCCATGCAGCCGGCCCCAGCCGCGGTAACCGCCTGACGATAGACACGGTCCTGGACGTCGCCGGCATGATAGACGCCAGCGATTTTTGTCCTCGCTCCGCCGTGCGAAATCAGGTAGCCTTCCTCATCCGTATCGAGTTGGCCCCTTAGAAATTTCGTGTTCGGGATGTGGCCGATCGCGACAAAGAAGCCATCCACAGGCCGGTCCCACGTCTCGCCGGTAACCAGATTCCGCAGCTTCGCGCCAGTAACAAAGCCCTTTTCCACGTCGTAGACGTCGTCGACCACCGTATTCGTCAGAATCTCAATCTTCGGATTCGCCCGCGTCCGGTCCACCATGATCTTCGACGCCCGGAACTCTTCGCGCCGATGCACCAAGGTCACCCGTTTGCCGAATCTCGTCAGGAAATTGGCCTCTTCCATCGCAGTGTCCCCGCCGCCAATCACCATGATCTCCTTTTCCCGGTAGAAGAACCCGTCGCAGGTGGCGCACGAGCTAACGCCATGACCGATCAGCTTGTACTCGTTCGGCAACCCCAACCACCGCGCTGAGGCTCCAGAAGCGATAATCAGCGTTCTGGTCTCCATCCATTCACCGTCGATCTTCAGCTTAAATGGCCGCTGCGACAGATCGCAGTCTTCCACCGAGCCGTTGATGAATTCGGCACCGAAACGAATCGCCTGCAGCTTCATGTTCTCCACGAGCTGCGGGCCCATCACGCCATCCGGAAACCCAGGATAGTTTTCCACTTCGGACGTGATCGATAGCTGCCCGCCGGGTTCGTGGCCGGAGACAACCAACGGCGATAGCGAAGCGCGAGCAGAATAAACAGCGGCTGTATTTCCGGCACAGCCCGATCCGATAATGACTACGTTGCGCATAAATGAAAATGAGGGTCTGAAGCCAGGAATGGCCCCAAACCCTCAGGGTAACACTTACCTTCCGCCCTGCTACACTGCATTGCGGCGGCGGATCATCCCGAGGCCGATCAGCCCCGCGCCCAACAGGGCCCAAGTACCGGGCTCAGGAACGCTGCCGGTGATTACATCATTCCCGCAGGTCGCAGCCGAGAAGGCAAAACTCGAACTATCAAAACCGGCGATGAAGGCGTTGTTCGCCGCGAAATCCAGAGTCACCTTCAGATTCGTCGGGCCTCCCGTGGAAACAACCGTCGATGTGCCCGTGCCAATCAACGTCGCTCCCGCCGTGTTGCCCCAAACCGCTTGATTGGGCCGATAGTTGCCGTCCTGGTCGCTGCCGAGGCCCAGAACCTGCTTTGCTGTTTGATTGCCGGTAACTTGGTAGAGGTTGCCAGCCGTCAGGCCACCACGCGAGCGCAATTGGACCGCGTAGTTGAAGCCGCCGTTCGAGAACAATAGGTCGCCGGCGTTGAGGGCGTTGAACGCGCCACCGACGGAGAACTGGTTAAGAGAAATACCGCCGCCATAGTTGAACAAAATCTCGACCGTAAACCGTTTGGTGCCGGAGTTGAAGGATGCGAACGTCAGCGATGAGATGTCGAAAAAATTCGGATCACCGATCACGTCGGCCGGGTCCGCCGAAGCGAGCGGATCGGTGAAAACCAACGGGAACGTCGGCAGAGAGAAGGCCGGGACGGTCAGCGAAGCAGCAAGGATCAGAAGTGAGGTGATACGCATTGGGGGGGTCCTGCCTCCGACAGTGACAGGGGGACCCGGGCCGGCGTATGGAACCTTGGGCTAGTTGGTTACAGAACAGTAGGTCCGCTACGCTTCCCCGAGCGGACAGTACCTTGGGTCCAAAGACCTAATAACTCCCTATTTATGAACGGCTCGCGGAGGATCCAGCCGATAGTACTATCGGAACGCGAGCCACATTTGGTTGGTCACCAAGGCCCCAAAATATGCAAGGAAGCCCATATAGGCGAACTGCGCCGCCGGCCAAGCCCAGCTCCCCAGCTCCCGCCGAACGATCGCGACCGTCGAAAAACACTGCATGGCGAACGCAAAAAAGATCATCAGCGCGTAGGCGCCACCGGGCGTCAGATCCTTCCTCAGAGACTCAATCAAAGGGGGTGAGTCCTTTTCCGCGTTCTCAATGCCGTAAATCGTCCCCAGTGTACCTACGATCACCTCTCGTGCGGCTAGGGATGTAATCAGGCCAATCCCAATCTTCCAGTTGAAACCCAACGGCAGAATCACCGGCTCTACCGCCCGGCCAATCCGGCCCGCGATGCTCTGTTCGATCGCCGGCGGCTTGCCGTTCTCGTACGGCAGATGCGCCAGGATCCAAAGCCCGACCGAAACCAGGAGGATTACCGTTCCAGCCCGCTGCAGGAAAATCACCGCGCGGTCCAGCAAACGAAGCAACAAAGTCTGCACGGACGGACGACGATAAGGCGGCAACTCCATCACGAACATCGTCTTCGCGTGACGCAAAACGCTCGATCGCAAAAGGAGCGCTGTGCCCACCGCGGCCACGAATCCCAGGACGTAGAGACCAAGCAACACCGCCGCCTGCAATCCCAGGAACTGCCCCAAAAGTGGCGTATTCGGCACAAAGGCCGCTATCAGCAACGTGTAGATCGGCAACCGGGCCGAACACGTCATGAAGGGCGCGATCAACACCGTCGCCAGACGATCGCGCTTGTCTTCAATCGTCCGCGTTGCCATAATCGCGGGCACCGCGCAGGCATACGCCGAAAGCAACGGAATAAAGGCTTTGCCCTGCAGTCCCACCCTCTCCATCGTTCGATCCGCAATCACCGCGGCTCGAGCCAGATAGCCGGAGTCCTCCAGTATCCCGATGAAAAGGAACAGGAGCAGAATCTGGGGCAAAAACACCACCACACTGCCCACGCCTCCCCAGACCCCTTCGACCAATAGGCTGCGGAACACCCCTTCCGGCAAATACGAACCCAACAACCCACCCGACCAGGTGATGAGATGTTCTACTCCATCCATCATCGGCTGCGCCCCGGTGAAGATGCCCTGAAATACCCCGAGCACGACGATCAGGAAGATCAACGGACCAGCCACTGGATGGAGAAAAACTCTGTCCAACCGGCGAGTCCACTCCGGCGGGGCCGGAGCCGTGTAGCCGGCTTGCAGACCCCCCCCTCCCGCCCCAACCCCCCCCGCCCGCAGAGGTTGCAAAATAGGGAACAAAAATTTGGGGTAGGGCGAAAAAGG
>JBBRIO010000557.1:0-3721 GCA_038220855.1 Bryobacterales bacterium
GTGCAATCGTACATAAGAGAAAGAACTGGATCCATGTGGGGAGCGTGGAGGCGGGGCCGAGGGTGGCGGCGATTTTGTCGGTGGTGGAGAGTTGCCGGAGGATGGGGATTCCGGTGCGGCAATATCTGCTCAGCGTGCTGCCGGGGATGGGGACCGGAAGGTGGGCGAGGTGGCGGAGTTGACCCCGATCGCTTGGTGGCGGCGGCGGCAGGCCTAGCCGAAATTCAAAAACTTCGCAAGGCTGGGGATGGTCGTTCGCTTACGGTTGAGCGAGCGTGTCGCCATAGAGAGCTCCCCGTCTCCAAGTCGATACGGGAAAAACACTTCTACAGAGTAGCCGGCGGCATGTTCGATGTTTAATTGAATCGCGTCACTCTTCTCAGCGGCGTCCGGCAATGCGACCGGCACATCGAACACGAGCGCCACCGCCTTGCATGCCCGTCTACTCGCCATTTCCTTGAACGAGTCCTTTAGAACAAACAGCAGGTCTCTGGACTTTGGATGATCCGTGTTCGAATCGCTGGCTCCTATATGTCTGATTGATCCATCCAGCATCATGTACCCGCCAAAGGGAAAAAACTCCCCATACTCTTTCAGCATTCTCTCAGCAACAGGTAGCACGGCGTTCATCAAAAGCTCGGACTCTTGCTTCGGCGTCATTGCTCTAGACTACGATGGAGTACTTTTGTCCCACGCCGCCAATATTCTCGCGGAACTGGAAGTCCTGCCGGTCGACAGAGGCGTTTCGGTCGACGGTGGATTTGGCGACAGCCTGCCCCCTGGCGACCCCTTGCCAAATCAGATCAGACGGATCTGCCGGTGAGTCCAAAGTAAGGTGCGGCGGCAAGCATGTGACGGTCATTGGTCCAGATATCGCGCTCTCCCAGTTCCTGAGCGGTAGTGAGATGAACCGCGTCGGCGGGTCGCAAAAATATTTCGCGAGGAGCGGAGATCATCAGGGTGGCCGTTCTTCGCAACAAGGCCTCATTTACGGGAATGAAGTTCCACAATCCGTCCCTTGCGTGGGTAGAGAATCTAGATGCAAGGTCAGTTGTTTCCTCCGCAGAGGCCAAGCCTTCGCGTACACGGCGATGAAGGACGGCGTGAAACTCGGCTAGTCCCCAGGCTGAAGAGTGGATCTTGTCAGCTCCACGCACGAGTTCCCGGACCTGGGGGGAATCTGGCTCATTCAAATAGAATTTTGCGATATAGCAGGTGTCGAGATACACAGCAAGTCTCGAAATCCGGTGATTACCGGTTACGATCCTCTTCAATGGCGGTGGTGCTGTCGCCAGAGACAGGCAATTGGTTCCATAGTTCCTGCATGGAGAGGAAGATGCGATCTTTCACCGCGGCGCTCATAGTGGGTGTAGCGGAAAGTGGACGCAACTCAGCTACAGGCTTGCCGCGACGTTCAATTACGATCACTCCGCCTTCGGCAGCCTCTTGCACGAGCGCTGAGGTATGGATGTGAAGTTCACGAACCGAGGTTTTCCTCATGTGCCACACTGTAGCACTTGAGGGCTATTGAGGGCCGCTGTGGTCTGGCGAACTCGCAGGAGTAAATCGCTGGATGAGAAATTGACGATGCTTCGGCCTCAGCGGCGTGAGCAGGTGGAAGCCCGCGCTGCGGTATGGATTGAAACGGAATTGTTGCTTATCGGAGAATTCACCGCTAATGGCGGCTCAGGCAAGAAACGGGCGGTCGAGATTGGTGCCGGGCAAGGAGGGCAGCGTTAATTCCAGGGGTTGAATCTGGTTTGCGACATCGAGTCCCACAAGATATTGAACGTGCATAGGTCCTCCACAATTGAGATTATTAGGGTTTGCAAAATCCTTTCTGATTGTGCCGCATACTTTTCAAAATTGCGTCCAGCGGTGCTCAATGCACCATTCATCGACTAAGCCGTCTCGCGGACCGACATCCCAGTACTAAGCCCCCTTCAGTACTGGAGGCCCCCTCCCCCAGATTTCTATCACCGCGAAAACTATTTTATATTTTCATTCTTTTCAATCACTTAACTTTTCACGCACCCAAAATCCTTGCAGCCATGGTGTAGATTCAAAGCAAGAAAAGCCCGCTGCGCCCACCTGGCCCGGCGGGCTTTTCCATTTCTAAACCAAGGAATTACGATCATGCAAAACCAAGATCCGAATGACATAACCGGCTGGGAGGACGAAGCCGTCCGCCAGTTCGAAATCCGTCTCGAAGCCGAGCGCGCCGCCGCTCGCCAAGCCGTCAACCGGCGTAACGCCATGAAATCCACCGGACCCCGCACGCCCGAAGGCAAAGCCGCCTCCAGCCAAAACCGCCTCGCCCACGGTCTCTGTTCCAGCGCCCTCTTACTACCCGGGGAACTCCAATCAGACTTTGACCAACTGCGAGCCGAAACGCGCGCCGCGTATCTTCCAAAGACCGCCGAAGAAAACGTCCTGGCCGACCAACTCACCGAATCGCTCTGGCGCTTGAACCGCGCCCATCGCGTCGAAACTAGAATTTCCACCCTCGTCATGAAGGACGTCTTCGAAATGCTCGACGACGGCACAGAGCCCGTCGATACTCACCCGGATCACCTGCTGGCCGCAGGTTTCTTCAACAACAGCTACGATGGCGTCCTCAGCCGTATGCAGCGATATGTCACCGCCGCCGAACGGAGCTATCACCGGGCTCTCAAGGCTCTGCAACAAGCCCAAAAGAATCGACCCGTCCAGCCGCCCGTTCCAGAGCCCGTACCCGTCAAAGTAGCCACGGCCAATAGCCCGCTACCCGAAGTTGGCTTCGAACCGCAATTCGTTCCCAACACCCCGGTGGGCGCCCCGGCCTTCCACAACCGGCCCTGATCTGGCTTCCTTTCGTCGAACCCCGCCGCCTTCGAACCGCAGTTTGTTCTTTGACAACTGAATCACTCGCCCAGCAGGTGCACCACCACCTCGCGCCGATGCGGCATTTTCCGATGCTCAAAGACATAAATCCCTTGCCAAGTGCCCAAAACCAGCCGCCCGTTCATCACCGGTACCGCAATCTGCACCGCCGTCAGCGCACTCCGTATATGCGCCGGCATGTCGTCCGCCCCCTCCAGCGTATGCCGGAAGTGCGGATCGCCTTCCTTCACCAAGCGGCCGAACCAATCGTTCAAGTCCGCAATCACATCCGGGTCGGCATTCTCCTGCACCGTCAGCGAGGCCGAAGTGTGTCGAATGAACAGGGTCAGCAACCCCGTAGTCACCCCTTGCCGGCTCAGCCAGCCCTCCACTTCGCTGGTGATCTCAAACAGACCCTTGCCCCGGGTCGTCACCCGGATCGCCGTCACCGCCTGCTGCATTACTCGACTGTCACGGACTTAGCCAAGTTCCGCGGCTGATCCACGTCACATCCCCGTCGCACCGCAATATGATAAGCCAGTAACTGCAACGGCACCATCTCCAGAATCGGCAGCAGAATGTCGTAGGACCAAGGCACTTCAATCGCGTAAGTAGCCATCTTACGCACGTCCTCATCGCCCTCGTTCATGATCGCAATCACGATCCCTTCTCGAGCCTTCACTTCCTGAATGTTCGATAGCGTCTTCTCATACCGTAGCCGCGACGCCTCGTCCTTCGGGTCATAAGCGGCCAACACCACCACCGGCAGCTTCTCGTCGATCAGCGCATTCGGCCCATGCTTCATCTCCCCCGCCGGATACCCCTCGGCATGGATGTAGCTGATCTCCTTCAGCTTCAG
>JBBRIO010000558.1:0-3703 GCA_038220855.1 Bryobacterales bacterium
ACTGAGCATCTCGATGGATTGATAAATCGTACCCAAAGTGTTTTCCTTCCTACCACTCAAACTTCAAATTCGCTTTGCTAATCAGGTCAAACGGGATAGCAACCGTCTTTTCCGGCGTTTCGAGGGTAACAATCCCCTCGCCAAAGGAGGTCAGCGAGCCCTCATAGCGTTTCGCACCTTCGACGGGCTCGCGCAAACTGACTTTGATTTTCTGTCCGACGAACCGTTCGAAATCTCGCGGCCGACTCAAGCGGCGCTCAACGCCAGGGCTACTCACTTCCAACTGATACGCTTCGGCGCCCGGAATGACGTTGCCAGCGTCGAGTTCCTCGCTAAGTTGGCGGGACACCGATTCACAGTCGCCGTGCGATACCCCACCCTCCTTATCGATGCTCGCGCGCACCACGCGCGCCGCACCGGTGCCGAGGAGTTCGATCTCCACGATCTCAATCCCCGCAGGGCGGGCAACCCGATCAGCTATTTCGTAAATTTTATCGAGCAACTCTCGTTTCATCAGGACCAATAAAAAAGTGGGCTTTCGCCCACTGCTCGTCGTTTGTCGACGCTTTTATTGTACACCCGTCGACGATCACACGGAGAACCGGTAACCAACGCCCCGAACCGTAAAGATGTGCCGAGGGTTCTGGGGGTTGTCTTCCAGCTTCTGGCGGAGCCAGGCGATGTGGACATCGATTGTTCGGGACGAAACCGCCGCCTGGTACTCCCAAACGTTTTCCAGCAACTCCTCGCGAGCCACAACCTTGCCGCGGCGCTCAATCAGATAGTGCAGGAGTTGCAGCTCTTTGCCCGCTAAACTGATCGCCAAGCCGTTCTTCAGAACATCTCCTTTCTCGAAATCCACCGCCACGTTCCCAAACGCAAAGCTACGAACCGGGGTCAAGCTCTCCTTATTCACCCGTCGCAGCAACGCCTCAATACGCGCCACGAGTTCAGCGGGGTGGAAAGGCTTGGTTAGGTAGTCGTCGGCCCCCAGCTTCAGACCCACCACCCTATCGACCACCTGCGACTTCGCCGTCAACATGAGGATGGCGACATCCCGGCCCTGCTGCCTCAACTCGCGACATACTTCATGGCCGTTCTTGCCCGGCAGCATCACGTCGAGCACGATGAGGTCGTACGCCTCCGACAGCGCTCGCGCCAGTCCGGAGGGCCCGTCGGTAGCCGATTGAACCTCAAACCCTTCGGCCAATAAAAGATCGGTGACCGTCAGCACCAAGCCCGGTTCATCCTCGATCAGTAGTATTCGTGAACTCATTTTGATACTCCGCCGGCGCGGCCGGTAGGCGGATCAAAAACTCCGCCCCGGTGCCCGGTTCGCTTTTCACTGTAACCGTTCCACCATGGGCCTCGACGATTCCCTTCACGAGGTTTAGTCCTAAGCCAGTGCCATGGATCTGCTGTTGTTTCGCTTGGCGACCCCGGAAAAACGCATCGAAGACGTGGGGTTGCTCGTCAGCCGGTATTCCTCCGCCGTGGTCGGCTACCCGGATCTCCACCGTTCCGTCCGCCGCCAATCCCGCCGAAAGCCCGATCCACCCATCGCCTTCCCCCCCATACTTCGTCGCGTTTGAAAGCAGGTTCTTGATGGCCCGCTCGAGCGCCGCGGAATCGCCAAGCACCCAGGGCAAACCCGGAGCAACACTCGTCTGCACCCGGCAGCCCGCTTCGCTGAAGATGCTCGAACACGAGGCAACGCTCGACTCCAGTAATGTTTCGACGGCTACCGGCTCCTGGACTATCTGACTGGTCATGCTAACCCGGGAGCTTGCGTAGAGCAGGACTTGCTCCACCAAGGCGGTCAGTTTTTCGCTCTCCTGCTGGATCAAGACCCCATACCGCTCCACCTGAGCCGGGTTCGCGGCAAGCTTCCCGCGCAGGTTATATGCCGCCGTGCGGATCACCGCCAGTGGGGTACGCAGCTCATGCGAAACCCCGGCGACGAAATCGATCTGCATCTCGGCCAGCCGCTGCGATTGGCGAGTCGTGTAAACCAGCGTCCAAGCCGTGGCGAGGATTAGCGCTAGAACAGCGACCATGACGGCCAGGTTCCGCCAACGAGTGCGGTCAACAACTGCTTCGAGCGATCCGGCCTGGTTGCTGACCGCCAGCGTCCAACGCCCCTCTGGAGAGGCCGCATTGCGCCGACCTGGACCTGAAGGGCCACCGCCGCCTCGTCCGCCAAAGTTACTTTCGAAGGGCGGGTCGAACAGGGCGACCTGAGCATCCGGCTCGGTCAGCGAGTTCCCCGCGATCAGCCGAGCCGCATCGCGACGTGCCGACACGCTAAATCGATACTCCGCCGCCCCGGGCTCGCCGAGGTGGCGGGCCAACAGTTCGGGCACCAAAGTCGTTGCCAGAAACTGGGCGTCCATATCGAGCAAGACCCATTCCTGCTCGCGGGATCCACTCTCGCGGCCTCCACCGGGGCCGCGCTGCTCTCCACGCTCCCTTCGAAAACGGGGCAGGTCGATCAGCGACAATTCGCCCCGATCAGCCACCCCACCTCGTCCCCTTTCGCCAGCTACCCGTTCCAGCATGCGCCCGCGCATCGCTTCCCATTCTTTCGGCCAAGGTACTCGTTCCGTCGTTAGCGCCCGTGGATTCAAACGCTCAAGCTGCATCTCACCGCCCGCCGGGCGGGCGACATATGCCGCGCGCAACATACCAACATGGTGGCCGCTCTCCTGCCAAGTGACCAGACGACCGACGTGATCGGAGTCCTCGCCCCGCAACATCGCTCGGGCCAAAACTGAAATCTCCTCGTTGAAGTCCTGGCTCACCCGCGCCAAACTCCCTTGGAGACTTCTCTGCAATCGTTCCCGCTCGGCAATGCTGACTTCTCCGATCCAGCGATACTGCAAAATCCCGAGAATGCCGCACAGCGCTACCATCGCCCCAACGGCCAGACCCGTCTGCCATCCGCGCCGAGTGTGTCGCTTGCCTTGCATGTCCTTCTATACGGTAACTCCCACCGCCGGAAACCGCCCGTAAAATGATGGTTAAGAACGTTAACCTTCGAGCGAATGCACCGGAAGCGGGCCTTATGACGGCGCATGACTCCTCGTAGCCAATTACTTTTGTCTCTGCTCACAGTGACAACGATCTCCTCGTCGTCTACAAGAACATAACACCCGCCGTTGGGGAAGTAACCTATCTCAGCGGCCGCATCCTCGACGTCCGAGGTGAGCCCATCCGCAACGCCCAGGTCGACCATCACGGGGCCTACCTGCACTCTCGGACCAACACTGCCGACAAGCGGGACGTGAACCTTCAGGGCTTCGGCAGATTCCTGACGGCATCCACCGGAGAAGACCTATTTCGCACAGTAAAATCGGTCGTCTATCCGGACCGTAACCGCCATATCCATATGGCTATCCTGCCGCCCGGCGGAAAGCCGCTCGTGACGCAGGTGTTTGTGGCCGGCGAGCCGAAAGCACGCGAGTCGGTAATCGTCCTTTCGCGCTGCTGCCCGGCTCAAAAATCGGCGAGTTAACCGCCCGCTTCGACGTCGTGCTCGGCTTCACTCCACCCGGGTAGCGATCAACCCGGCCAGCAACGCCGTCCGGTCGGCGATGCGATTGAGAAACAGCGATTCATTCACCGCATGGGCCCCCTCACCGACTGCTCCCAAGCCATCCAGCGTCGGCACGCCGAGCGCAGCCGTAAAGTTGCCGTCCGATCC
>JBBRIO010000559.1:0-3691 GCA_038220855.1 Bryobacterales bacterium
GGACGACAGCACCTACTTTCTTGGGCTGAATCGAAACAAAGACAGCTTCTTTCTCGATCTCAAAACCGACCGGCAACGCGTCTTGGAAATGGCGGCCTCCGCCCATATCGTGGTCGAAAACTTCCGCCCCGGCGTGATGGACCGCCTGGGCCTGGGTTACTCCGATCTCAGCGCAAGCAACCCGCAAATCATCTACGCCTCCGTCAGCGGCTTCGGCCCGCAGTCAACCCAGCCTGGCTACGACCTCATCATCCAAGCCCTGAGCGGCCTCATGCACACGAGCGCCGTACCGGGTTCCGAGCTAGGAAAAACTTCGTTCCCGGTCGCTGACATCCTGGCGGCGATGTTCACTGGGCAAGCCATCCTGGCGGCCCTCGTCAGAAAGCAGAACACCGGCGAGGGGGCCCGGATTCACGTCTCCCTGTTCGAAAGTCTGCTGAGTGCGATGTCTCCCCTCACCTCGGCTGCCCTGCTCGCCGGAATCGACCCCCGCCCTGCCGGGCTCGGCCTCGCCAACATCGTCCCCTATCAAGTCTTTCGTTGCGCCGAAGGTCACCTTGCCGTCGGGGTTCCCAACGACCGCATCAGGGAACGTTTCTGCCTCGAATTGGGTCAGCCCGGCTGGACTTCAGACCCGCGATTTGCCGGAAACGCCTCCCGCGTACAGCATCGCCGCGAACTCGTCGAACTGCTGGTTCCCCTGTTTGCCGCCGATTCCAAACTCAATTGGCAACAACGCCTCAACGCGGCCGAAGTCCCCAACGGCACCGTCCAGACCGTCGCCGAAGCCCTCCGATCCATTACCCCTTGGACGCTCGAAGGCGGACTCCCCGCCGCCCCTAACCCCATGCATATCTCTGATTGCGAGATGCCGCGCCGGCGGCCGCCACGTAAGCCGAAGCGCTTTAACTAATTCCATTACAGTTGATTCACAATCGCCCGGCAGAGTTGCCCCCGAGAATTCTTTGTGATGTAATCCCCTTCAGCCATTTGGGAGGTTCTATGTTGAAAACTTGCGGCGCCCTTGTTGCGCTTTCTCTCTGTGCGGCCACCGCACTCCTCGCTCAAGATACTCGCGGCCGCGTCCAAGGCCGCATCTCCGATGCCACCGAGGCCGTCGTCGTCGGAGCCTCCGTCGTACTGAAGAACGACAATACCGGCATCCTGGCCACCCAGCAAACCAGCCCCGCCGGCCAATACCTCTTTGACCTTGTCCAGCCCGGCAACTACACCGTCACGGTCGAATTGTCCGGCTTCCGCAAGTACGTTCAGAAGAACATTCTCGTCCAGGCCCGCGCCGACGTCACCGTCGACGCCCGCCTCGAAACCGGCTCCACCAAAGAGTCCATCACCGTCGAAGCCACCCCCATCGCCGTCCAGTTCAATACCTCTACCATGGGTCTCACGCTCGATACGAAGATGACCAACAATCTTCCCATCATCCATCGCAATCCTTTCCTGCTCGTCAGCCTCAACCCCGCCACCGTCATCCGCTCGTCCACCGAACAAAGCCCGTTCCATCACTGGGCCGCTTCCCAGTTCGACGTCGGTGGCAACACCAGCACCAAGAACGACATCATCCTTGATGGCTCCCCGTCGATGACCGGCCAGAAATCCTCCTACACCCCGCCCATGGACGCCGTCCAGGAAGTTAACCTCCAGCAAAACGCCGTCGATGCCGAATTCGGCCACTCCGCCGGCGGAGTCCTCAGCGTCTCCATGAAATCAGGCACTAACGCCTACCACGGCACCGTCTACTACCTCGGTCGCAACCCCGCCCTCAACGCCCTCGCCGATCGCATCACCCGGCGCGCCAACCTCACCCGCCAGAACATCTGGGGCGGCACCGTCGGCGGTCCCATCAAGAAGAACAAGCTCTTTACCTTCTTCTCCTATGAAGCCTGGCGCACCATCGAACCGCGCAGCGCCTTCAACACCCTCCCAACCGACGCCGAACGCACCGGCGACTTCTCCCGCTCGCTCAACACCGCCGGCGGCCGCCGCACCATCTTTGACCCCTACACGACGGTCGTTAACCCCGATGGCACCGCCACCCGGACCCCTTTCGCCGGCAACGTCATTCCGAACAACCGCATCGATTCCACCTCCCGTCGCATCATGAACGACCTCTGGAAGCCCAACGGCCCCGGTAGCGGCCCCACCCAAGTCAATAACTTCATCGCCGGCTTTGCCAACCGCTTCCGCTACTGGAACATGAGCGATCGCATCGACTACAACGCCACCGACAAACTCAAGTTCTTCGGTCGCTACAACCAGTTCAGAACCTTCACCGCCCAGGACGATTACACGGCCGGTTCGCCCGCCCAGCCGCCCGACGGCTCCAAACGCCATTCCCTCAGCTTCTCCGGCGACATGGTCTACGCCCTCAACTCCTCCACCGTTCTCAATATCCGCGGCGCCTACAACTCCATCGTCGACTCCTTCGGCGTCCCCTCGGCCACCCTCAAAGAGGCCGACCTCGATAAATTCTGGCCCGGCAACGCATGGTACAAACCCTACCTCGGCGGTCTGCCCGATATCTACTACCCCGGCGTCAACGTCACCCAAGGCTCCACCACCACCCTCGGCCGCACCGGCTACTGGTTCCAGGAACCGAACTCCTTCAACATTGATGCGAAGATGTCCAAAAATGTCGGCCGCCACTACCTCAAGGTCGGTGGGGAGTATCGTCGCGAAAATGTAAACGCCTCGCGGCCCCGTCCTCCCGTCTTTAACTTTGCCCCGGCTCTGACCGCCAACACGTTCCTCAATCCCAACATCAATCTCTCCGGCGACGGATGGGCCACCATGCTCCTCGGCGCCATGAACGGCGGCTCCAACTTCAGCTCCATCCCCATCCAACGCCCCCGCGTCAACTTCATGGGGTTCTTCCTCCAGGACGACTTCAAACTCAACCAGCGCTTAACTCTCAACCTCGGGCTCCGCTACGAATACTTCGGACCCATGACCGACCCCGAAGATCGCTTCTCGCGCTTCCTCGATCTCGACAACCCCATCCCCGAGTTCCAAGGGGCTAACGCGCCACAGTTGCCGGCCGCCGTCACCGCCCTTCGCACCGCCGCCCCCATCTACAACGGTGCCTGGGTCTTCACCGACAAAAACAACCGTGGTTCCTGGAACGCCCCCAAAACGCTGTTCATGCCGCGCGCCGGCCTCGCCTACAAGCTCAACGATAAGTCCGCCCTGCGTATCGGCTGGGCCCGCTACATCGTCCCGGCCACCCTCACCGACGGCCTTGGCATCCTGGGCTCCGTTCCGCTGCCCGGCTTCGACGCCACCACTAGCTCAATTGCCGAAATCCAAGGCGTCCCCCAGCAGTCGCTGGCGAACCCCTTCCCCGGAGGTCTCGTCCCGGTGACCGGAAAGAACCTTGGACGTTACACCAACCTCGGCAACGGTGCCACCTGGTATCAGCAGAATTTTACCCCGGGTGTCAACGACCGCTTCAACGTCTCCCTCCAACGCCAACTCCCCGGCAAAATTCTAGCCGACATCACATTCTTCATGAACACGGGCCGCAATCAGCCCTACACCTGGGACCGCAATCAGATCGATCCCCGGATCGGCTTCAACATCAAAACGGCGGTTACCCAATCGGTTCCCAATCCCTTCTTTGGCGTCCTCACCCCCGAAAAGTTCCCCGGCCAACTTCGTACCCAGCGAAACATCC
>JBBRIO010000560.1:0-3690 GCA_038220855.1 Bryobacterales bacterium
CGCGGTCACGACCTGGATCGAAGCCGCCTACGACCGCCTCGACCAGTCCCGCCCCCAGGATCCGGGCCGGGTCACCGCCCGCCGCCTCAACCGCTTCGAATACTCTCGCTCCGTCGCCGACCTTCTCGGCTTCAACCTCAACCCCGCCGAAGACTTCCCCACGGACCCGGCCGGCTATGGCTTCGACAACATCGCCGACGTCCTTTCTCTCAGCCCCCTACTCACCGAGCAGTACCTTAAAGCCGCCGAACGCATCGCTCACGCCGCCATCCCCCTCGACTCCGACCCGCCCCCCGCCACCATGCAGCGCTACCTCGCCGAACGCATCCGCCAGGACCGCCAACTTCGCATGGCCGTCGACCATCCCTTCCCCGCCGATGGCACCTACACCCTCCGTTCCGCCTTCTACCAGGGCCTCCGCGACGGTACCCAATTCCGCATGCGGCTCTTCCTCGACGGCCGGGAAACCGCGAGCGAAGTCCTCAAGTTTTATTACCAAATCGACCGCGGCATCGAAGCCCGCAACCTCCAAATCCCAGCCGGCCTCCACCGCGTCGAAGCCTCGATCGAAGTTCTTCCAAACCCGCTCTACAAGGGCAATCTCCCCTATCTCGAATACATCCAGGTCTACGGCCCCACCCAAACCACCCCTGCCGCTCAATCCTCGGCCTACCGCCGTTTCTTCACCTGCGGCCACGCCCCCGGCAAGCATTCACCCGCCTGCGCCCGCCGAATCCTCGCCCCCCTCGCCCGCCAAGCCTTCCGCCGGCCCGTCGAACCCGCCGAACTCGATGGCCTCCTGACGCTCACGCACAAGGAGCAATCCCGAACCGGCTCTTTCGAACAGGCCATGCGAACCGCTCTGACTGCCCTCCTCGTCTCCCCCCACTTCCTCTTCCGCGTCGAGCGCGACCGCGGCCCCGGTGCCCGCCCCCTGTCGAGCCATGAGCTCGCCACCCGCCTGTCCTACTTCCTTTGGAGCTCCCTCCCCGACGCCGAACTCAACCGGCAAGCCGATGCCAACCAACTCCACGCCGGACTCACCGATCAAACCCGCCGATTGCTCGCCCACCCCAAATCCGGTGCCCTCGCCGAAAGCTTCGCCGCCCAGTGGCTCCAAACCCGGAACCTCGCCGTCCTTAAGCCAGACCCAGCCGTCTTCCCCTCCTTCACCGGCGAACTCGCCGCCGACATGCGCGTCGAAACCGAAAAGTTCTTCACCGCCATACTCCGAGAAGACCGCTCCATCCTCGACTTCCTTGATGGCCGCTTTACGTTCCTGAACGAACGCCTCGCCGGTCACTACGGCATCCCGGGTATCACCGGCGATCACTTCCGCCGCGTCGAACTCGACGGCCTGCAGCGCAGCGGCGTCCTCACCCAGGCCAGCGTCCTCACCGTATCGTCCTATCCCACCCGCACGAGCCCGGTCATCCGCGGCAAATGGGTTCTTGAAAACCTTCTCCATCAACCCCCTCCACCCCCGCCTCCCAACGTCCCCTCTCTCGACGAAAAAGCCGCTGCCAACTCGGGAACCCTCCGCCAGCAACTCGAAAAACATCGCGCCGACCCCGTCTGCGCCGGTTGCCACTCCCGCATGGACCCCCTCGGCTTCAGCCTCGAAAACTACGATGCGATCGGCCGCTGGCGCTCTACCGACGGCGGCGCTCCCATCGATACCTCCACCGAACTCCCCAATGGGCAACGCTTCTCCTCCTCCGCCGAACTGAAGTTCATCCTTCGCGCCGACCCGGACACCTTCGCCAAGGCCCTCACCGAGAAGCTGCTGACGTACGCTCTGGGCCGTGGCCCGGACCTCCGCGACCGCCCCGCCATCCGCCAAATTGTCGCCCGAGTTCGCGCCCAAAACTATCGGTTCTCCGCACTCATCCTCGCCATCGTCGAGTCCGCAGCCTTTCAACAACGCCGGCCCGAAGGAGCCAAACCATGACCCCGTCCCTCTCTCGCCGCCACCTCCTCCGCGGCGTCGGTGCCGCTCTCGGCCTCCCCCTGCTTGAAGCCATGGGTGCCGCGCCGGCCCCCATCCGCCTCATGGTCGTCTATGCCCCCAGCGGCAAGATCATGCCCCTCTGGACGCCCAAGGAAACCGACGCCAACTTCGTCCTCCCCCGCACCCTCGCTTCGCTCGAGCGCCACCGCGCCAACCTCGCCGTCCTGAGCGGCCTCGCCGCCAAGCAGGGCAATGCCCTTGGCGACGGCGGGGGAGACCACGCCCGCGCCGCCTCCAGTTACCTCACTGGCGTCCACCCCAAAAAGACCGAAGGCGCAGACATCCACTGCGGCGTCTCCATGGATCAGATCGCCGCCCAACACTTCGCCAAATCCACCCGCTTTCCCTCCCTCGAACTCACCTGCGAAGACAGCCGCCAAGTCGGGTCTTGTGACAGCTACAGCTGCGTCTACCAAAGCATCTCCTGGAAGTCAGCGTCCCAACCCGTCCCCCCGGAGATGAACCCCCGCACCGTCTTCGATCGTCTTTTCGGCGACTCGAGCCTTAGCCCCTCCCAACGCGCCTCCCGCCAGAGCGTCCTGGACCTCACCCGCACAGAAACCGCCCGCCTCGCTCGCAACCTCGGCCGTACGGACCGCCGCAAGCTTGAGGAATACTTCACCGCCATTCGCGAAGTCGAAACCCGCATGCACAAGGCGTCCCCGCTCCCCGCCTCCGCCGGAGCCTCGCCAGCCGGCATTCCCACCAGCTACCGCGAACACGCCCGCCTGCTTTTTGATCTCTCCGCTCTCGCCTTCGCCACCGGCTCCACCCGCATGATCACCTTCATGCTCGCGCGCGAAGGCGGCCTCCGCACCTATCCCGAAGCCGGCGTCCCCGAAGCGCACCACTCCTGCACCCACCACCGCGGCGACCCTGACCTTATCGAAAAGGTGGCCAAAATCAACGCGTTCCACGTGGAGCAGTTCGCCTATTTCCTCGACAAACTCCGCGCCACCCCGGACGGTGAAGGAAGCCTTCTCGACAACACCATCGCCATCTACGGAGCCGGCCTCGGCGACCCCAACGCCCACGACCACAACAACCTCCCCACGCTTCTGGCTGGCAGCCAGCGCCATTTCAAAGGGGGGCGCCACATCAAATACGCTCGCAATACCCCCGTCACCAATCTCCATTTCTCCGCCCTTGAAATGGCAGGAGTCCCCGTTGATCGCTTCGGGGACTCGACAGGCCGCCTCGACTCGCTCGCCGATCTCAAATAGGCGGTGGACCGGCCACTCCTCCACTAGGGTGCTGAGCGGCCAGCAACTCCGTCAGCACCCGCCGCTCTGAGCCCTCATAGAACAAGGTCAAGGCCCCTTTGTTCTCGAGGATCTTTTGCGTCTCGAGAATCTCAAACAGCGCATCGGCCACCGCAGGATCCCCGGAGATCTCCCGCAGCGTCTGCCCGATCATATTCGGCCGAATCACCGCGGCTTTGGCCAACTCTACCGCCGCCTCCCGCTCTGCCGAGCTCGTGATGATACTCACCTGGTTCGCGCCATCCTGTCGGATAGCCGAAGTCACCTGGCGCAGTCGATTGACGACTTTCTCCTCAATCTGCCGAATCATCCCGACATCCCGGAAATGCACCTTTCGGATGTAAACCGAACCCAGCGTATATCCCCAAACCTCTGATTTTGCCGACACCTCCGCCCGAACCGTCTTGCTCATTTCAT
>JBBRIO010000561.1:0-3678 GCA_038220855.1 Bryobacterales bacterium
TCTCCTTTCGCAACGCTTCGACCTGCTTGTGCAACTCGACAATTAAGCGAATCAGATCTTCCCGGCTGCTGGAATCCAAATCCGGCATAAAACATTATTGCCCCGTTTTGTTCAGATGTCCATAGCGCTCCGATCTCGCCCGGCTCCTGCGTGGCCAAATCCCGCTAATCAATTACGGGAGGGTTGGGTAAGCAGGGCGGCGGAAGCGGTAGGGTCGCAGACGGCGGTGACTTTCCCGAATCCGGGTTCGATGACGCCGGGGGCGGGAACAGGGCCCGGCGGCGGCATTGCGTTTACTTACGACGACCAGACGAGTACGAATAACCTGCGAACGGTTTGGGGGCTGGTTAATACGGCGTTAGACGCGCGGGGATCCTGTTACTTCGCTTACTTTGTGCCGGGCAATATCCTGTTTCTGTTCCCGGACAATGGGGACGGTGGCGCGTTGACGAATACCGTGCTGAGTGGGGCTGGGATGGTGGAGAACAGTCAGTGTCGAATTACGGCGGCGGGGTCGACCGTAACGAAGGCCGGAGGGCGGCTGACGGTGACGTTGAACGTCGCGTTTAAGCCGGGATTTGCGGGCGGGAAGGCGGTTTGGCTAGCGTTGCAGACGCTGGCTTCCGTGACGAGTCCGTGGAAAGTGGCGGGCGCTTGGCAGGTGCCTTAAATAGGGGATAATCAGGCCAATGACACATCAAATGACGGGAACTTTCGAGGTGAAGCTGGCTAAGCAGGAGTCAGAGGCAGCGAGCCTGGGGCTGGGACGGATGACGATCGACAAACAGTTCCGCGGGGAACTCGATGCTGTTAGCCACGGCCAGATGCTGGCGGCGGGTACAGCGACCAAGGGATCGGCCGGCTATGTCGCCATCGAGATTGTGGACGGGACGCTGGCAGGGCTGAAGGGGACGTTTGTGCTGCAACACAGCGGGACCATGAATCGCGGTGAGCCGACACTGTCGGTGACCGTGGTGCCGGATTCGGGTACCGGTGAGCTGGTGGGACTAAGCGGAAAGATGGGCATTCGGATCGAGCCGGGTGGGAAGCATTTCTACGACTTTACGTACGAGATTGTTGAGGAGAAGTAGGCCGGAGGGCCTTGATCGCTTCGAGAACGAGGAGCGGAATGGCACCGAGAGCCAATAGAACAAAGCCGTCGCGCCAAGGGATGGGCGGGGTCTTCAAAAGCGCGCCCAGGAATCCGGTGTGTTGGCTGACAAGCTGAAAGGCCAGGGAGAGGGCGACGACCAAGACCAGATTTCGGTTGGAGAAGAAGTTGACTTGCCAGATGGGCTTGGTTTCGCTTCTGACCCCGAAGGAGCGGAGCAGTTCGGCGAAGACCAAGACCGAGAAGGCCGAGGCGCGGGCCATCTCGAAGGAGTCAGTGCTCAGCACGTAGAGGAAGGCGGCGAAGGAAACGCCCGCGGTGAGGACACCGGTCAGGAAGACGCGGAAGATAAAGCCGCGGTCGGTGATGCTTTCCGAGCGGAGCCGGGGGCGATGTTTCATCACATCGGAGTCAATCGGATCGGCGGCGAGGCAGAGGGCAGGAAGGCCGTCGGTTACCAGGTTGATCCAGAGCAGATGAATAGGCAGCAGGGGAGATGGCAAGTTGAGGGCGACGGCGACGGTCATGAGCAGAAGTTCGCCGGTGTTGCCGGAGAGGAGAAATTCTAAGCTTTTGCGGATATTGCTGTAGATGCCGCGGCCTTCTTCGACGGCGGAGACGATGGTTGCGAAGTTGTCGTCGGTGATGATCATGTCGGCGGATTGCTTGGTGACCTCGGTGCCGGCGATGCCCATGGCGATGCCGATATCCGCGCCCTTGATGGCGGGGGCATCGTTGACCCCGTCGCCGGTCATGGCGACGATAGCGTCATTGGCTTTGAGGGCGCGGACGATGCGGAGTTTGTGGGCGGCGGTGACGCGGGCGTAAACGGGGATTTCCGCGACTCGCTGGGAGAGTACTTCGTCGGACATCTGGTCCAGATCGAGGCCGCTGACGGCCGGTTGGCCGGCTCCGATGCCGAGTTCCTTCGCGATGGCGGCGGCGGTATGGGGGTGGTCTCCGGTGATCATGACCACACGGATGCCGGCGGCGTGGCAGGTGGAGATGGCGGCTTTGGCTTCGGGGCGGGGCGGGTCGTACATGCCGGTCAGGCCGACGAAGACGAGATTTTGCTCGACGGCTTCGGCGGTGAAACCGGCTGGGGGCGCGGCAGCGAGGTCGCGATAGGCGGAGCCGAGGACCCGCAGCGCCTGTCCGGCCATCGCCGTAATTTGCGCGAGGATTTGGTGGCGTTCGGCATCGGTCAGGGGTTGGATGCCGGTAGCGGTATAGAGGTGGGTGGAGCGTTCGAGCAGGGTATCCGGGGCTCCGTTGAGGAAGGCTCGGAGCTGATTGTTCGGGAGTTGGCGGATGACGGTGCTGCGTTTGCGGTCCGAGTCGAAGGGGATCTCGTGGACCTTCGGGAGTTCGCGATTGAGGCGATCGAGGTCGCCTCCGGCCTTGATTCCGGCGCGGAGGAGGGCGACTTCGGTGGGATCGCCGACGGGGTCTGGGGTGAGGCGGGCGTTGTTACAGCCGAGGAGGACGGTGGAGAGTTCGCGGAGCGGCTCGGTGGGTTCGAGGTTGTCGCCCGAGAGGGGGTAGGTTTGGCCGGCGACGTAGAGGGATTGGGCGGTCATTGCCCCGACGGTGAGGGTGCCGGTTTTGTCGGTGCAGATGACGCTGGTGGAGCCGAGCGTTTCGACGGCGGCGAGTTTGCGGACGAGGGCGCGGCGACGGGCCATGCGGGATACGCCGAGCGAGAGGGCGACGGTGACGACAGCGGGGAGTCCTTCGGGGACGGCGGCGACGGCCAGGCTGATTGCGGTGATGAGTTGTTCGAGGAACGGTGAGCCTCGACGGAGGCCGAGGCCGAAGAGAATCGCAACGACAGCGAGGGCGACCCAGACGAGGATGCGGCCGACGGCGTCGAGTTTCTTCTGGAGCGGGGTACCTTCTTCGGCTCCGGCTTCGGCGATGAGGCCGGCGATGTGGCCAAGTTCGGTGTCGGCGGCGGTAGCGACTACGACGGCGACGGCGGTACCGGCGGCGACACTGGTTCCGGTGAACACCATGTTTACACGGTCACCGAGGGGGACCTGTTCCAGGTCCAATTTCTCCGGTTGCTTTTGGGCGGCCTCCGATTCGCCAGTGAGGGTGGATTCGATGCAGCGGAGTGAGGCCGCTTCCAGGAGGCGGGCATCGGCGGCTACGAGGTCACCGGGTTCGAGGAGGAGGATGTCTCCGACGACGACCTGTGCGGCGGGCAAGGATGCGGGTTGTCCGTCGCGCCGGACCTTGGCGAGGGGGGCGGTTAATTTCCTGAGGGCAGCGATGGACTGTTCGGCCTGGAACTCCTGGTAGAAGCCGATGGCGGCGTTGAGGACGACGATGGCGAGGATGGCGATGGAATCCGCTAGATCGCCGAAGATACCAGAGAGGATTCCGGCACCGATGAGCATCCAGACAATGACGCTTTTAAACTGGCCGAGCAGGATCCAGAGCGGGCTGATGCGACGGATTTCGGCGAGTTGGTTGGGACCGTTGGCGGTGAGGCGTTGGGTGGCTTCGGAGGCGGACAGGCCTGAGGGGGACGAGCCGAGTTGAGAGAGACCTTCTTCGGCGGT
>JBBRIO010000562.1:0-3653 GCA_038220855.1 Bryobacterales bacterium
GTCGTGGTGAGCTCGGGAAACTCCCTGGAAGAGATTGTTGGCGGTGCAGGGCCTTGCGTAGATCCACTTGATATAGGGGCGCTCGCGCAGGCGATGGATCGAATTCTGCTGGACGAAGAGTTTGCGCAGGAGTGCCGTTCCAGATCGCTCGAGCGTGCGCGGGAGTTTTCCTGGGAACGGTGCGCGCGCTCCGTAGTCGGTCTGATCGAGGGCTTGGCGTGAAGATCGCCATCGTGTTGCCTGTTCGTCGCGCGGAGCGGACACTGCGGGCTACCGTGGCTTCGTTGGTGAGTCAAGTTGGCTCGCTGGATGCGGAAGTGATCGTGACGGTGTGCGAACTCGACCCCTGCGTTGCGATGGTGCGCGAGCTCAGATCGAATGCCTCGCTGCGGGTCGTCATCACCCCCGGATTGCGGTCTATCCCCCAACTTCGCCGTGACGCGGTAGCGGCTACCGGGGCGGAGTTCGTCGTCATTACGGAAGATCATTGCACCTTTCCGCCCGGATGGCTGAGCCGCCTGGTGGCCGAGGCGGAACGCGGCGCGATCGCCGGCGCGGGAGTCTTGAACGGAAGAACGTCCTGGGTAGGATGGGCCCAATATTTCACTCGCTACTCGGGCTTCCTGCCGCCCTTGCCCGCCGGTCAGATCGACCACCTGCCGGGCACAAATGCTTGCTATCCACGCGCTGTGTTCGAGCGCTATGGCCACCTAATCGAGGATGGCTTTTGGGAGGCGGAGTTCAACGCCGAAGCACGCAAGACCACTCCGCTGGTTTCGGTCGAGGATTGCGACGTTACCCAACATCAAGATCGCGGGGCCTTCGAGTTTGTGGCGCTTCGTTTCCGTCATGGACGATGCTACGGGGCGCGAAGGCAGGACCGGCATTGGGGCCGGGTCCCCCTGATTCCAGCGATCTTGTGTTGGCGAGCCGCGCGGGCCGTCTTTGGGAAGAGGCGGCACGGCTGGCGGTTGCTTGCCGTCAGTCCGCTCGTGTTGCTCTACTTCTGTGCCTGGGCGGCCGGTGAAGCCGTTGGTTATGCCCTCGGAGCAGGAAGCGCCTGTTCGGATACGGATTGACCGATGGAATTCGTTTGTCCAATTTGCAAAGGTGAACTTGAGGACGCCGATGGCGCGGGATACCAATGTCATAGCTGCAATCGAACCTATCCCATCGTCTGTAACATACCTGACTTTCGGGTCGCTCCCGACCCGTACATCAGCATCGACGAGGATCGCGAGAAGGGCCGGCATCTCGCCGAGGCGGCGCGCACGCGCTCGTTTCGGCAGATGTTGGAATACTACTACTCGATCACCCCGGAAGACCCAGCGGATCTTGCCCTGGGCTGGACTGGTCACGCGTTAGCGGGACCCAAGATTGCGGCCGGGATTCTTGGCGGGCGTTCCGGCGAAGCCTTGCTCGACGTGGGTTGCGCGACCGGCGGCATGCTGACGGCGGCCTCCGCGACGTTTTCGAGGCTGGTGGGCGTCGATGTAGCGTTCCGCTGGCTGGTAGTTGCCCAGACGCAACTGCGGGAGGCTGGAGTGGACGCGACGCTGGTGTGCGCCAACGCGGAGGCTTTGCCGTTTCGCGCCGGCAGCTTCGACTGGATCACCTGTGTCGACGTGGCCGAGCACTTGCGCGATCTCGGACAGGCAGTTGTCGAATTTCATCGCGTGGCCCCGCGGCTGCTGTGTGTGACCAACAATCGCTACGCGCCACTGCCGGATCCTCAAGTGGGCCTGTTCGGAGTTGGTTATTTGCCGCGTAAGTGGCAGCCCGGCTATGTCGCCTGGCGCCGGCGAGACTTACATCGCTACAACGTTGCCATGCGAAGTGCCGGCGAATTGAAAGCCAACCTCGAGGGTGCCGGATACCGGCGTATTCAGTTGTTGGCGGCAAAGCTCTATGCGCCGCATCGTCCGGAGATGGACAGAATGCTGCATGCGTACAACGAGTGGGCACCGATTTTCGAGCCGCTTACTCGGCTTGTAGGACCGAAACTCGAAGCTATTGCAGAATCGTGAAGTTCGCGGGCGCGGGCTGTTCGGCCCCGGCCCGAGGCCGAAACGCCTTCGAGGCTCCCAAGGCGCGCACGAGCTGGGCCGGCTGAAAGACAATGCTCGGCCAGAGGAATACTTCATTGGTGCAGTAGCAGTCTTTGGCGGCGATCGAAGCGCGGAGCTTTTCAGCGGCAACCGACTGCCAGATTTCGGGGAAGGTATTCTGGCGGAGATTTCCTAGCGGGGCGTGCGTTTCGCAGGCGCTGACATCGCCATTGGCATAGACAACCGCGCTGAGCCGGCCGGCCATGCAAGGAATCACCTGCCTCTTTTCGGTGGCGGTGCGAATTTTCGCCCACTGCAGCATGGGCTCGACGATCGAGCCGTAGCGTGTTTCTTCGCGCTTTGCCCATACCCGTTTCACTTCGGCGGCCAGACTCTCGTACTGCTGGAGCGAAGGACCTTCCAAGGTCGGGTTCTTCCGGTCCCCTCGAATCAGGGCCAGGTTGTGGTGATCCATACCAGGGCAGCGTTCGTGCAGATAGGAGGTCAGGCGGCGAATTTCGTCCATGTTCCCGTTGGTGGCGGTGGAGATGGAGTGAATGCGAAGACGTTGGTCGCCGCGTTGGAGCTTAACCAGTTCGTCGTACGTGGACATCGAGCGCTCAAAGGCGTCCTTCATCCCGCGAAACCGGTTATGAAACTCGGGCATTCCATCGAGCGACAATTCGCAGACAAAGAGGTCGAGATCCTTCTCTTCCAGAACGCTCGCCACGGCAGCCACCGTGCGATCCGGAAAAGAGCCATTGGTCGGAACGTAAATCTGGCGAACACGGTTGTTGCGGATGAACATCCGGCAGACTTCTGCCAAATCTTTTCGCAAGAACGGCTCGCCGCCCGAAAGATTGAGCGTTTCCACTTGACCAAGGCTGCGAGACAATGCTTCCAACTCGTCAAAGGACAAGTCGTCCGGCTGATTCAGGCTGCGCCAGTAAAAGCAGTGCTCACAGGTTTGGTTACAAATGGAGTTGACGAACAGGATCAGGAAGGGGGGATTGTTTCCCGGCGGGAGCAACGCTTGCGAAGTCAACCGGGCGTGACGGCCTACTCGCTGGAGCCAGTTCATAACCTCATTACTTTAGCATGGAAGGACGGCACCGTTGTTTCGCTAAAGTAACTGGTGGCTGCATGAGGGGCGGAGTCCCCCGTTCCCTGCGCAGAACAAAAGGGTTCCTGACCATTCGACGATTAATCCCTGCTCGCGCGGAGCGCACGACGCAAATGATTGCAATAACGAGGTTCACGGCTGGAGGTGGAAGTGGACGCCAAGCGGGTCAAACGTGAGCCTGGGTTCGAATCCTGTCTTGGTGATGAACCAGAAGAACGTAGAACTCCTACCTTCCACCCCGGCCAGACAAGTAGGCGATGAAGCGGCTCCGTCGGTGTTTCGGCCAGGGTTCGAGCTGCGTTCGGTGGGGAAGTCGCCGCATTGCTAGTGTCGGATTGCTAAGCACATTCCAATTGAAAGATGAGCCTGGAGGGGAGGTCGGGATAACCGGAACCAAGTAGGGGCTCCTTTTTACAATTTGGTAGTGGCGGTTCGGTTTCGGAATCAAGGGTCTAGTCGTCGAGGCGGTGGGAATGTGGAAA
>JBBRIO010000563.1:0-3652 GCA_038220855.1 Bryobacterales bacterium
CTGTTTCGGCGAAGCGTACGAAATCTCCGCCGGCAGCGCCCCGCCGCTGGCGTCGACCACCGTCACCGTAGCCCCGCTTAAGGATCTGGTTAGCCAGTTGGGTCCCCGCTACCTGGATGTGCTGTTAGGCGATGCTTTGTACCTTCTGGCTCCTTTCGTCAAACAGGTGGAAGCGCTGGGGTTGGACTGGGCCTTTACCTTGAAAGAAAATCAGCCCGATTTCTTGCGCGAAGCCGAGCGATTCACCCAAGGCTCCTTATCTGACATCTCTTCAGAGTACAACCAGGAACTCCACTTGTGGCACCTACCGCAGGTCGATTGGCCCGTTGCCGATCGTTTGGTGCGCGTTGTGAAAACTGACCGCATCGACAATACACGCCGCATCGCTATTCGGCAACAGGATGGCCATCGCATCAAAAGCAAGGTGGCGGTGACGCGGGAAAGCACCAACTTCTACGCCACCAATATCGAACTCGGTTCGATACCGCCGCTGTTCATTCATCTACTCGGCCGCAGCCGATGGCGCATTGATGTGAAAGTGTTTCAGACCATCACTGTCGATTGCCATCTCAAACATCCCGCCGTCCATCAAAGCAATGCCCTTGTACTGCTGATAATGATTCGCATGCTGGCCTATACCCTTTCGCTGGTCTTCTATCATCGGCAGGTCCGAAGTCATGGCGCCAGAAAATGGGAAACCTTTCATGTGTTCGCCCTCCGCCTTGCCCAATGGTTTCTGGCTCCTTCCACCAACACCAGTTGATCGCTCGACCTGGCAGGCCCCCGATATGTCCATCCCTTTTCACGGCTCGTCGTTGACGCCGCCGCTGCCCTATCTTCTATAACTCCAAAATCAGCATAAACGGGCCCTGTTGGTACATAGTTTCCGCTTCCCCTAACCCTTTACAACTCCAGCAAGGCTGCCTCTCCATCGAAACTCCTTCAAAATCAGATCGCTGCCTCGCTGTGTGGGCCGGTTTAAGGAATCGCTGCGCCTTCCCCCGTGAGCTTGACATTAGCAGTACGATCACTCATAATCAGATCGGTCTATAGGCTCATCCAAACGTCCCAGAGGAGGCCGCCATTACCGAATCCCCCTCGCCCTCTGCCGTAAGTCCGCCGCAGAGAGTTACGGATGAACTCACGGGAACTCCCAATCAAATCGAATGGGCCCGGCAGATCATTCTCCAAGTCGAAGCGGAATTCGAGCGCGTATCTCGTGCCTTTAAAGCCGTTGCCGCGGGCCAAACGGGCCCGAAACTGGCCCTTACCCTCGCCGTAGTCTCGTTGCTCGATGAGCATCGCGCCACGGTACTAGCCCGACGCGAAGCCGGCTACTTCATTCGAGAGTGGCAGGAACTCAGCGATCAAGTCCGGCAAATGCTCTTCCGCGACCCTCGTTATCAATCGATCAAGGCTAACCGATCTATCTCATGACCCATACCAACATTCAAGTCACTACCGAAGAACTCCAGTTACTGATCGCTCTCACCTCCGATCAACTCTTCCGACGTGAGTTCATCGACCCTAAAATGCCCGGCCACAAAGCCAAACCCGCCGAAATTAGTCTCGGTAAGTCTCTAGTTTCCCGCATGCGCGGAATCCTTGACCCCTCCAGCCTAAAGAAAGCCCCCATCATCAAAAAGGCCAGCTAAACGCTGTCCTTCACCCACTCTCCGATCAGCGTCCGGTCATCCCCCCGCAGCACTTGGCGCATCAACTCGCCGCATCTCGATTGCGATGGCTCGAAGTACGCCGAATGGACCTTCCCCACCGAGCGGGCGATCAGCGCCGAACAATCCACGGACCATACGTTATCCGGCTCCCCCCCCGCCAAGCCGCTTCGCCCCAATCGCCGCTTGCCAAAATGCTTAAATCCTGCCGATAGTCCCAAGGTCGAATCCCGGCCGGTATAGAGCGCTGTAACCCGATAACAAAGGTTCGATATCGCGTCCCCGTCCGAACCGTCTACCGTCTCCCCGCTCGAAAACAGGTCATTATCCACGTCCGCTGCCACTAACAACATCTGGTTGATTAAGCTCACCAGCAGCGGCTTATTCTTCCGCGTCCAAACTGTCTGCATCGCCTTCTGCGTCACATAGCTGCCCATGCTATGGGCGATCAGCGAAATCTTCGCCCGGCACCCTTTGGCCGGGTCCCTCGATCCGTCCAGCTGCTTCTGGATCGCCCAATCGTAAAGATCACTCAACACTTCGGCTAACGAATCGGCCGACCGCCGCGCGTCCAACCGATCGGGAATGTAACCCAACGCCGACCCGTCCGACGGCCACGTGAACAAAACGCAAATCCCCAAACTATTCGCCGCGTAAAGGTCATCCGCTATCCCCTTATACCGCCGCGCCGCGTCGTTCCAGGAATTGTTGAACCCATGAACAAAAACCCCAATGTGCCGCTGCTGCTCGTGCTCCTCCGGGTCTAGAATCTGCGGAAACTTGCCCGAAGCCCGCTTCAACGCATCTTCGAATCCCTTCTTCGTCTCCGCCTTCCAACTCGCCAAATGATCCAGCCGCCCCGCGCCGTCCGAAATCCAATAGGAGTTCGTTCCAATCTTCGACGTCAATGTCCCATTGCTCAGTACGCGGTTGCTGACCATGTAGTACATGACGAAGAGGCTAACACAACCCGCACTAACTTCGCTCTTTGGTCAGCGCCGCCTCGATACTCCCGAGCAGAGTCAATTGCCGTTCTTGTAACTCCACCAGCGCCGCCCATTGCCGGTCCCGTAACTCATCTACCTTGGCGTGTAATCCCATCACCTCCATCTCCGCCTTCAAGCTGATCTCATAGTCATGCCGTGCGTCCAGCCGATCCCGCGACGATTGCCGATTCTGGCTCATCATGATCACCGGCGCCTGCATCGCCGCCACACAACTCAAAACCAAATTCAGCAAAATGAACGGATACGGATCAAACGGCACCGCCTCTATTAGGTTCATCCCGATCCACACCGCCATCGAACCCAAAAACAAACCCAAAAATTTCCAACTACCCCCAAACGAAGCCACCTGGTCGGCCACCCGCTCCCCAAACGTGAGTTGCCCGGTGAACTCCTGATGCACGTCTCGCGCAATCGTGTCCTGGCTGAGTAACGCCGCCACCACCGCTCGTTCCCGCTCGTCTAACTTCTCAATCTGCGCAATCAGTTTCTTCGTATCCATACCCCATCTTCCTTCATACCCGATATCCTAGTAGGGTGTCCGCTCACTCCCCCTCTAAAGCCAGTCTCGCCGCCCTCTCCCTCGGAACTCTCGGCATAGTCTTCGGCGACATTGGCACCAGTCCCCTCTACACGCTCAAAGAGTGTCTCCACGCGGCAGGCGGTACGCACCCCACCCAGTCCGACCTCTACGGCGTTCTCTCACTCATCTTCTGGGCCCTCGTCCTGGTCGTTAGCGTCAAATATCTCGCTTTCATCATGAAGGCCGACAACAAAGGGGAAGGAGGCATCTTCGCCCTTCTCGCCCTAGTTCCGGAAAAACTACGCACCGCCAAACCGGGCCGCGTCACCGTCGTCGCCCTCATCGCCATCATGGGTGCCGCCCTGCTTTATGGCGATGGCGTCATCACCCCCGCCATCTCCGTCCTCAGCGCCACCGAAGGGCTCGCCATCGCCTTCCCCGCAGCCGCCCCA
>JBBRIO010000564.1:0-3633 GCA_038220855.1 Bryobacterales bacterium
GATTTGGTACGGTCAGAGGCGGCGTGATTGAGGCGGGCGAGGGAGGCGTCAATGGAGGCGGAACCGGCGGCGATATCGGCGAAGACTTGGGCGACTTGTTTTGTGCGGGCCGAACCGTCCGAGGCGCTGGACTTAGTTTCGAGCATGATGTTGCTGGTATCGTCGGCGGCGGTGGCGCAGCGGCGGGCGAGGACGCGGACTTCATCGGCGACGACGGCGAAGCCGAGGCCGTGTTCGCCGGCACGGGCGGCTTCGACGGCGGCGTTGAGGGCAAGGAGGTTGGTTTGGAACGCGATTTGGCTGATGATGTTGACGACCGCGCGGACGCGTTCGGAGGCGCTTTGGATTTGGGTCATAGAGGCAAGGAGTTCCTGGATAGCGGCGTCTCCGTGGGCAATTTGATCGCTTAGGACAGTGATATTTTTGGCGATGGCGGCGGTTTCCCCGCTTTCGCGCCGCGCTTGGTCGCGAGAGTGCTGCATCATGGAGGCGATCTCTTCAACGGAGGAGGCCTGTTGGGCCGCCCCGAGGGAGATTTCGCTGCTGACTTTGGTGACCGAGTCAGCGGTACGTTGCATTTGATGGGTGCCGGCTTGGAGGGTTTCGGCGGCGTCGCGAATTTCGCGGGTAATACTGATGGGGACCTGGATGGCGATGAAGATGCCTAGAAGGTAGAGACTGGCGGTGGTGATGGAGATGAGGGCCATGCGGCGTTGGCAGGCATTTTGGCGGATGGCGAGGAGGATATCGAGTTCGGAGAGCCCGACGTCGACGAAGGCGGCGACGGCGGCTTGAGCGGCGAGGGCGTCATTTTTGTCGGCGGCGTTGCTGATCGCGGTTTCGAATTGCTTAATGGCGGCGGGAAGGCGGGATTGAAGGGTGGGGCTGGTACCGAAGAAGTTCTCGTCCTCTTTAATTGCCGCGAGCGCGGAACGGTTGATGCGGGCGAGGGCGGCCTTAATGTCGGCGGGGACGGGGGGAGAGATGCCGAGATTAGGGAGTTCGAGGCAGATGGCCTCTATTAGATTGTAGGCGTCGAGGCTGGGATCGAGGATGAGGTAGCTATCATCAAGGAGTTGGCGGAGGGCGGCGCGGGCGGGCGCGGCATCGGGAGAATTGCTGTTGATTTTGGCCCAATGTTGCCGGGCGGCGGTGACGCCTGCGCGTTCGCGGGCGGTAAAGGCGACATCTTGGTACAGCGAGGAGACGAAGAGGCAGAGGGGGGCGAAGACCGGGAGAGTGAGTAAGCCGACGGCTAGCCACATCCGGCGGTTGAGGGGGAGGGCCGTGAGGACCCGAAGGACACCTTGAGTTGGAGAAGTGAGAAACTGGCGAAGGGCGGCAACTGTCATGAGAAGGGTATCGGCCAAGTCGAGGAATTCTAGAGCCGATTGGGGCCAAGTAATTTACTTGCTAGTTGGGCGAACCGATGATAGGTTCTAGATAACGGTGGATGGGATAAGGGAAATCGGAGGCGAAAAATGCCGAGCACGGTTCGGGAATTGCTGATGGTCCGGGTGATGGTGGCATCCTTGGACTTGGAAGATTTGCTGGAAACGTTGGCGCGGGTCGACTTCCCAGTGAATCCGGAATTGATCCCTTGTGGCGGGGAGACGATGGTCGAGTTTCCGGCTTACGGCGACCAATTACAGGAAATTTACTCGGTTTTGCCTGAGGAGGCTAGGGTGGAGACCGTAGCGATGTTAGCGGAGATAGGACTTTAGGGCTACGCTTCCCCGGAGCGGCGGGCAGCCATTTTGCGGCTCAGGGCGTCCATTAAGCGGGTTTCGACGTCGTTGGGGATCGACTGGGGCTCCATTCCTTTATAAACCTGCATGGTTTTTTTGCAGGTATCGACGACAACCCAGCAGTTGGGGCATTCGCTGATGTGCTTGTCGAGTTTGGCGCGCAGACCAGGGTCTGTTTCTTCGTCGAGGAAGTCGGTAAGTTCGGTGAGAAACTCTTTACATGTAAGCAAGCGTATCGTCTCCTTTGCGCTTGAAAACCTTTGTAAGGCGTTCGCGGAGTTGCAGGCGAGCCCGAAGGAGCCGACTTTTCACTGCGGGGACGGAGAGGCCGAGGACTTCGGCGGTCTCTTCGGTCGAAAGTTCTTCGACGTCACGGAGATGAAAAACGGAGCGGAACGCGGGTTTTAAATTTTGGACGGCTTCGTCGAGGATTTGGCGCAGTTCGGCTTGGCCGTATTTTTGTTCGGGGTCGCCGTCCCAGACGGCAATTTCGCGGGTGACCTGCTCTTCGCCGGTATCGATTTCCTCGTCGAGCGACACCATTTTATCGCTGCGGCGTTTGCGCAACTTCATGAGGGCTTCGTTGACGGCGATGCGGACGATCCAGGTGTAAAACTTCGAGTCGCCGTTGAAGCGATCGAGGTGGGTATAGGCTTTGAGGAAGGCATCCTGAAGGACGTCTTCGGCATCTTCGTCGTTCTGGGTGATGTTTTTAGCGAGGCGAAAAATTTTGCGATCGTAACGGCTGACGAGAGCGGTAAACGCGGTATCGTCGCCTTGGCGAGCGAGGTCAACGAGGGCCGTTTCGTCGAAGATGTCCGTCCCAGGGGCGGTTTCCATTCCAGATTCCTTATGATACCAGCCGAGGCAAGGGTTCGGGGCTGCGGCGGGTTGGGCCAAAGCGGTCATATGCTACTCTGATGTTAATTCTGCTCCTTTGGATTCAGCCCTTTGGGCTGGGTTCCCCCGCAGTTAAAACCTCATGTCCAGTATTGTCATCACGCTGCCGGACGGCAGTCAAAAAAGCGTCCCGACCGGGTCGCGCCCCTTAGACGTCGCGAAAGCAATCAGCCAACGGTTGGCTGATGATGCGATTGTCGCCAAGGTCAATGGCGAGATGTACGATTTGACGCGGCCGCTTGAGGGCGACGTCAATTTGCAGATTTTGACGACGCGGGACGCCGAATCGCTCGAGGTGTATCGTCATTCGACGGCGCATCTGCTGGCGGCGGCGGTGTTGGAGATTTGGCCGGATACGCAACTGGGAATTGGCCCGCCGATTGAGAACGGCTTTTACTACGACTTCGATAAGGCGGTGCCGTTTGTAGCGGACGACCTGGCAACGATCGAAGCGAAGATGTGGGAGATTCAGGCGCGGGACCTGCCGTACGAGCGGATCATGACCGAGAAAGAGGCGGGGCTGAAGCAGTACGCCGAGTTCTGGATGAAGAGCGAGTTGATCGCCGAACGGGCGGGCGAGATTTTCAGCGAGTATACGCTGGGGCCGAAGTTTATCGATTTCTGCCGGGGGCCGCACGTGCCTTCGACGAAGAAGATCAAGGCCTTCAAGCTGCTGAATTTGGCCGGCGCGTATTGGAAGGGCGACGAGCACAATAAGCAGTTGCAGCGGATTTACGGGACGGCGTTTTTCAGCAAGAAAGACCTGGAAGAGTTTATCACCCGGCAGGAAGAGGCCAAGCGGCGGGACCACCGGAAGTTGGGTGCCGAGCTTGATCTGTTCAGCATACAGGAGCTGGCGGGGCCTGGATTAATTTTCTTTCATCCGAAGGGTGGCATCATCCGCAAGACGCTGGAAGATTGGATGCGGGAAGCGTATTTGGCGCGGGGCTACTCGCTGGTTTATACGCCGCATGTGGCGCGGCGG
>JBBRIO010000565.1:0-3615 GCA_038220855.1 Bryobacterales bacterium
GGCGGGGTTTGGATCGATCTGGGTGCCGTTGTGCGGCGATAAGACGCTCGTGCGGGTGGACGCGAAGACGAATAAAGTGGTCGCGACGATTCCGTTTGGCCCGGGCAATTCAGAGGGCGGCATCGCGGCGAGCAAGAACGCGATCTGGTATCCGACGGACAAGGGGACACTGGCCCGGATCGATCCGAAGACGAACAATGTCGTAGCGGAAGTGCCGCTGCCGACCGGGTCTTTTTCCGCCGAGGTTTCAGCCGATGGGAGCGTTTGGGTGACCTCGACCGAGAAGAGTTTACTCGTCCGCGTGGACCCGACGACGAACAAAGTTGTGGCGGAGATTCCGGTGGGCGATAAGCCGCGCTTCCTGGCGACGGGTGCCGGGGCGGTTTGGACGTATGACCAGGGAAAGGGGACGATTACGCGCGTCGACATTGCGACGAACAAGGTGGCGGCGACGATTGAGGCCGGGTTGCCGGGTGGCGGCGGCGAGATCGATTATGCCGATGGATTTGTATGGGTCACCTCGTTTGAGCACCCGATCACGAAGATCGACGTGAAGACAAACAAGGTAGTCGGGCAGTGGTCCGGGCCGGGCGGAGACGCGATTCAAGCGGCGAACGGATGGGTGTGGCTGTCGAATCTGCGGGAGCAGAATATCTGGCGGATTAAGGCGAGCAGTCTGTAAACGGTACGATAGGAGGCAGTGCCCGCCGAACTCGTTCAAGCGATCCAGTTCTTCCTGGTGACGCTGTCTTCTATCTTCTTTCTCGTTGATCCGTTTGCGCTGGTGCCAACGTTTCTGGCGATGACGGCGTCGTCGACGGACGAGCATCGGAAGTCCATGGCCAAACGGGCTTCGATCACTTGTTTCTGCCTGTTGACGGGGTTTGCGTTGGCGGGGACGTTGATTTTCGACATCCTCGGGATCACGATGCCGGCGTTCAAGATTGCGGGTGGGATTATCCTCCTTCTGATCGGTATTGATATGGTGCAAGCTCGCCGGCCGGCAACGAACGAGACGGAAAAAGAGGCCAACGAAGGGGCGCACAAGGAAGATATCGGTATCGTGCCGCTAGGGATGCCCATGCTGGCGGGGCCGGGAGCGATTTCGACGGTGATGGTGCTGATTGGCACCGCGAAGACACCGGTGAAGATTTCTCTGGTGATTCTGGCCTTGGCGATGACGGCGCTTTCGGCATACCTGATTCTGTCGGCCGCGACCCGGGTGCGGAAGATGCTCGGCGAGACCGGCATCCACATTCTGAGCCGGATTATGGGGATGTTGCTGATGGCGCTAGCCGTCCAGTTTATAGTGGACGGCTTAGCGGCATTAGGGTTTGCGGTCGGGCGGACTCGCTAGTTAGAACACGTAGCGGAGCGACATTTGGATCTGCCGCGCGGGGGTGGCCGAAGTCACCCTACCGAACGCGGAAGAGGCAAAGTTACCCTGCGGATTGCCCATGTTGACGTGGTTGCCGATGTTGAACATCTCGGCGCGGAACTGCAGCATGTTGCCTTCCCGTTTGAAGTGAAAGTCCTTCTGGAATGAGAGATCCCACGTCTGGCGGCCATCGGCTTGGGTGATAAACGAAGCCGCGTTGCCGTACGTGAAGATGGGCTGCAATTGGAACGCCGCGGTGTCGAACCACGGGATATCCACGTTGCGGTTGCCCCCATTGTTGGGGTTGCGAATTACGTTAGGACGTTGTTGGGAACGGCCGACATTAGCGCGGTCCTGCCCGACGACGACGTTGAACGGCGCGCCGGTTTGGAGACGCGTGATGCCTTCGACCGACCATCCGCCCAGGACGTAGGCGACGGGAGCGGCCCAGTTGCCGCCGAACCGTTTCCCTTTGCCGAAGGGGAGTTCGTAGACATACGACGCCTGGAAGATGTGGCGGAGGTCGATGGACGACCGGCCCCAATCCGCACGGCGATCATACTGGTTCTGGGCGCGGGTTTCAGCGAGCGAGGATTGATTATCGAGCGCTTTGCCCCAGGTGTAGTTGGCCTGGAACTGAAGGCCTTTGCTGAAGCGTTTAACGGCATTGACGCGCATGGAGTGGTAGGCCGAATTGTACTGGTTGTAGCCAGCGTCCAACTCACCGAACTCAGGCATTAAGCGCCGCGGATTGACGGGGCCGGGTCCGGGAACGGGCGCGGTGTTCAACGCGCTGTAGCCGATTTGGCGTTTGTTCACATTGCCGACGTAGCCGATGTCGATGGCGAGATCGTTCATGATTTGACGCTGGACGGTGAAGTTCCATTGTTGGGAGTAAGGGGTGCGGTTGTCCGGGTTCTGCGACCAGCCGCCAATGCTGACGGTACCGGACTTGGCGGCGTCGGTGATCAGCAGGTCGGGGGTGGTACCGGTGTTGGCGACGAACAACTCTTGTGGCGTATAGGGCCAGAACTTGCGGAGATCCTGCAATTCCTGAACAAAGGTGGAGTTGTAGAAGATGCCATAGGCGGTGCGGATGACGGTCTTCGGATCGAGCTGGTAAGCGATGCCGATGCGCGGCGCGAAGTCGCGGTAGTTGGAGCGCTTGAGCGACCGGCCGTAGCCGCGCTGGTTGGGCGGATCGTTCACCTTTCCCGTGGCGGGATTGATGGAGGGATTCGTAGTGGCCCACAGAAGGTTGCCGGTGTAACGACCGGTCGTCGGGTCACGAGTCACGAGGAGGTTACCCAGCCGATCCGTTGAATCATAGGGAGGATTGGCAAACTCCCAGCGAATGCCGAGGTTGACGGTGAGTTTATTGGTGACCCGCCAGTCGTCCTGGAAGTAAGCTTGGCTGGCGGTGACGTGGGCGTCGGTAAGGGTGTTACCGGAGCTGCGTCGAATCTCGGTCGGAGTGCCGAGGAGCATGGTGGCGGTGCTATGGCCTGAGTTGCTATTCGAGAACAGCGAGGTGAGCCGGCGGTCGAAGTCGCCGTTGCCGTTCATCGGGTTCGAGGTGTTGGTGTTGAAGACGCGCTTGGTGATGTTGGCACCCACCTTCAAGCTGTGGCGGCCTCTGGTATTGGAGAGGTTGGCGATCCATTGGTTGATTTTGTCTCCGGTGATGTCACCGCCGCCGCCGACGGAGAATTCGCCGACCGCGTTTAAAGAAGGGATCGGATCGAAGAGGACTTCGCGCTGATACATCTTGATGCCGGTGCGATCGAAGAACTCGCCGCGGGTGATCGCACGGTTTAGCGTCGCGCCGGGGTTGTTCGGTTTGTTGTAGCCGTAGCGAACGTCGAGGACGGTCGAGGCGTTGAAGATATGGGTCCAACCGGCCGCGATGTTTTCGACGTCGTAGCGATTTTGGGCATACAAATTCGGATTGGCATTGGGTACGGCCTCACCGACTCGCTGGCGAAGGTAACGGATGTTGACGATGTCCTTCGAGGAGAAGTTATGATCGCCGCGGAGGACGACGGCATCGCGGTTGTTGGAGCGGCCAGCAGTGTTGATGTAGTTGTTCTGCAGCAAGCCGGCGATGTTGGGAAGCGGGGCCATGATGTCCATAAACGTTTTGATGGCGGGGCTGATGCGAGCCGGGGGAATACGATTGCCGGCGAACGGATCGCGAATGATGTTGCCTTGGGGATCGAGCCGCCCGGTGAAGGGGT
>JBBRIO010000566.1:0-3611 GCA_038220855.1 Bryobacterales bacterium
CTAAAATTGCCACTTCCGGCAAGTATCCTTCGCGGCAGTTGCAGTTGGCGGTTCGACTGTGATGCTCCAGCGCCTGCCACGCAGAGCAAAGCTATTGCTACGGGGCTCGGCGGGGGAACCAGATCGCCTCGATATGGAGGAGATCCAGGGCGGCTAGGCCGAAGACGACCTCAAGGGCGGTGCATTCAGCTGAAATTCCAATTTTCCCCCGTCGACGACCTACTTCGGCACCCTGACGACGAGCCGAGCATTGGCGACATCATAATTCAAAGAGAATCACGATAGTGCGGGACCGTGCGCGCCGCGCGATCCGGCAAAGCCCGTGGGCATTGCCAAGTTCACCCACCTGGAGAAACTGCCCCAAGAATTGAAGCTTACCCTCCCGGCAATAGCTCGCACTCCCGGCATAATATAGCCCGGAACCGCCCTGGAATGGGTTTCGTTCGAATCGTTCAGGGAGTCGATGTGATATTTTCGTGTTTGTGATCAGCACGCAGGACGCCTTCACCCGCTCCAAACGATACGCTACAGAACTGCTCGGCGAGAGGGAATATACCCTCGAAGAAGTTGAGCAGGACGTGTACAAGGATCGCCGGGTTTGGCGGATTACCCTGGGATTTCCCAAGCGACGCCCTTCGGCACCCGAGTTGATCCGATCTATAGGGGCTAGTTTGCCCCTCGAGTATAAGACGATCCTGATAGACATCGAGACAGGCGATCCGGTTGCAATGAAGCTTGCAAGCTGATGACGGATCTGGACGACTTCAGTCGAAACGCCCGGAAAAACGGCATTTTGATTGATACTAACCTGCTCGTCCTGTTGATCGTTGGCGGCGTCAATCGCGATCGAATTTCTCGGTTCAAGCGCACCACAAACTACTCGTCTGCTGATTGGGACCTCCTGAGCGGAATACTGGAGCAGATCTCGCGCCGATACACGCTGCCCCATGTTCTTGCCGAGCTCAGTACGCTCACGGACCTGAAAGGTCCGGAACTGGAAGTCGCCAGGGACGTTTTCAGAAGGCTGATAGGAGAATTGAGCGAACTCCAGATCGCTAGCGTCGACGCTTGGGCCTTACAGACGCGGCCATAGCCGAAGCAGCGAGACGCCATCATTGTTCGGTGCTCACCGACGATTCAGGATTGTATACGGCGCTCGCGACTGACGGTTCCTCCGTCGCTATGTTCAATCATTGGAGGGAATGGCTGTAAGAAGCGCGATTGCTGGGAAACAGAAAGCTCAAACTGCGACCCCAAACGCTTACTCCATCTCAGGCTGCCGGCGATTCGTTCAGGAAATAGAGCTGATAGCCCAGGAGGGGTGGTGTCTACCGCAATCGCGTCGATGAATTTTGGAGGGAGATACCGAAAACCGGCAATTCCGGCACTTTTTTGCCCTAATCCAAACGGCGTTCACAAGGTATTGAGATTTATTTTCAGCTCGCAACTAACTGTTTCTAATAGGCGTCCTCCTCTCCCCGCCCCGAATAATCCGCCGAATGCTTGACACGTGTGTGGTAGATTTTTATCGAAGGCGCTGCTCTGCGTCGGCCACTAATCAGGCCGAAGCAAACAGCGCCTTTTCCATTTCCACAGGAGAAAATCAAGGTGAAAGAACTCACGGAAGAACAGAAAAAGATCCGAGCCGAACGCTCCCGGCTCAACGGCAAAAAAAGCAAGGGCCCCGTCACGACCGACGGCAAATACCGAAGCTCCATGAACGCGATCGCTACCGGCGAACACGTCGAACTGCACAAAGAGGACTTGCCCCCATTTTTCGCCCTGCTAACAACAGATGATCGGCAGGCGTACGTCCGGTCCCATCAGAGTCACATGCGAAAGTTCCGGCCAGACTCCGAACTCGAACTCGGCCTGCTCCGTCGCATGGTCTGCGCCCTGTTTCAATACGATCGGTTCACCAGCTTATACTCGGAAGCCTTGCAACGAGACCTCGATCAGGTCCTGCGCGAATATCCGACCCTGAGCATGGGCGAACAGTTTCTCCAGGGCAATATCCGTATGGCCAAACAGAAAGACCTTCTCCGCTATATCGAACGAGGCCAGAAATTTCAATTCGCCGCCTACAACGGCTTTATCAAAACGCTGCTCCTAGTCCGCAAGGGATTTCCGGTCGACCCGCCGGAACCAGTCGACATCAGCGCCGATACCCGGGAGATTGAAGACCCCGGCCCAGAGCCGGCCGTCATCGTCGAAATTCTCAAAATGGCCGACCAAGCCAAAAAGGAACCCAGTTTCGTCCTCCCGGCCTATGTCGTTAACATGTTGAATGATAAGCAACTTATGAGCAGAATGGCCCCAAATTACGACCTCGGCGATTTGCTCGACCGCTACGGGCTCGGCGATCTGCCCAAGGCGGCTTAGCGGCAATACCCGGCAACCGTTTCATGGCGTACCATGGAAAGATCTACTACAGCTCTGCCCCTGTCCGCTGTGTTAGCTATGGAGAGTCTATTGTCCCGTCTTCTTGTCGTGGAAGATGATGCCTCGGTTCGATCCAACATCGTCACCTGTCTGGAGTTAGAAGGCTTCGCCGTCGATGCCGTCGGCTCCACTCGCGAAGCGCTAAATCGGCTCGCCCAGGATAATTACCCCATCGTCCTGTCTGATATCTACATCGACGAACGGAGCGGTCTCGATGTCCTCCGCGTCGCTCGCGAAAATAACCCGCATTGCGCCGTCATTCTCATGTCCGGCCGCGGCTCCATGGAAACCGTCATGGCCGCCACCCGCGGCGGTGCCTTCGACTATCTCGCTAAACCCTTCGACTTCGACGACATGATCGACAAGATCCGCCGGGCCGAAGCGTCCCTGCTCGAAGCCGACGAAAAAGAAGCCCGCATCGACGACATCCCCGAAACAGACATGATCGGCTCCTCCGCCGGCATGGTCGAGATCTATAAGACCCTCGCCCAGGTCGCCCCCACCGAAGCCACCGTCCTCATCGAAGGCGAAACCGGCACCGGCAAAGAACTCATCGCCCGCATGATCCATCGCCACTCCCGGCGATCCGACAAACCCTTCGTCCCCGTCGACTGCGGCGCCATCCCGCCCTCCCTCCTCGAAAGCGAACTCTTCGGGGCCCTCAAAGGAGCCTTCACCGGAGCCGACCGCGACCGCGTCGGCGTCTTCGAAGCCGCCCACACCGGCACCGTCTTCCTCGACGAGATCGGCGACATCGACCTTAACTTCCAAGCCAAACTCCTCCGCGTCCTCCAGGAAAAAGAGATCCGCCCCCTCGGTGCCTCCCGCGCCAAATCCATCGACGTCCGCATCGTCGCCGCCACCAACAAGAACGTCCGCCAACTCGTCGAGGACGGCAAGTTCCGCGAAGACCTCTGGTTCCGCCTCGACGTCGTCAAGGTCGAACTCCCCCCCCTGCGCGAGCGCACCGGGGACCTCCCCCTCCTCGTCCAAAAGTTCCAGGACCGCTACAACGAACGCTACGCCCGTCAGTCCGTCACCACCAAGTCCGGTCTCGCCGCCCTCGACTCCTACACCTGGCCCGGCAACGTCCGCCAACTCCAGCACATGATGGAACGCCTCGTCATCCTCGCCCCCCAGGGCCGCATCGATGACGCCGCCGTCCGCGA
>JBBRIO010000567.1:0-3606 GCA_038220855.1 Bryobacterales bacterium
GCTTCGACGGCGAATTCGTCGCTGCTAATGGGGTGGAGTTTGACATCGCGGAAGCGGAGGGCGTCGGCGCGGCGGCGGCGGCCGATGCCGCCGGCGACGGGGAGGGACTGTGTGCCGCCGAGAATCTTGGGAGCGTAGTAGAAGAAGATTTTATCGACGACGCCGGATTCGAGGGCGGCCCAGTTAACTTTGCTGCCGGCTTCGATCATTAAGGAATGATAATTTCGAGCGGCGAGGAGTTCGACGACGGCGCGGAGGCTGGTGCGACCGTCGGTGCCGTCGAGGACGACTACTTAGACGCCTTTGCGTTCGAGGGCGGCGCGGCGAGCGGGGTTGGCGGCGGAGGTGGTGGCGACGAGGACGTCGCTTGAGCAGGTCTCGACCATGTTGGAAAGGGGGGAAAGGCGGAGTTGGGAGTCGACGACGATGCGGAGGAGGGGGCGGCTGCGATCGTCGCCGCTGCGGTCGGTGAGGAGGCAATCGTCGGCGAGGACGGTGCCGATGCCGGTGAGGATGGTGTCAGTGTGATGACGGAGGGTTTGGACGTGGAGGCGGGCTTGTTCAGAGGTAATCCAGCCGGTGTTGTCGTCGGGGGCGGCGATTTTGCCGTCGAGGGTGAGGGCGCTTTTGAGGGTGACTAGGGGGCGGCGTTCGCGCATGAAGAAGCAGAAGGCTTCGTTGAGTTGCTCGGCGGCGGGGGTGAAGCGGGAATCGATTTGGACTTCGATGCCGGCGGCGCGAAGTTTGGAGAAGCCCTGGCCGGCGACGAGGGGGTTGGGGTCCTGCATGGCGGCGACGACGCGGGTGATGCCGGCGGCGATGAGGGCGTCGGCGCAGGGGGCGGTGCGGCCGGAGTGGGAGCAGGGTTCGAGGGTGACGTAGAGGGTGGCACCGCGGGCTTGGTCCCCGGCTTGGGCGAGGGCGACGGTTTCGGCGTGGAGGGTATTCGCGTAGATGTGATGGCCGCGGCCGAGGATGACGCCGTCTTTGGCGACGACGGCTCCGACGGCGGGGTTAGGGGAGGTACGGCCGAGGCCGAGACGCGCTTGTTCGAGCGCCAGTTCGAGAAGATCCATGACGTTAATCGAAGAGAGAGGCGATGTAGGTTTCGGCGTCGAAGGGAAGGAGGTCGGTGACCTGTTCGCCGACGCCGATATAGCGAATGGGCAGGTTCAGTTCGCGAGCGATGGCGATGGCGACGCCGCCTTTGGCGGTGCCATCGAGTTTCGTGAGGACGATTCCGGTGACGCCGCCGGATTCGGTGAATTTGCGGGCTTGTTCGAGGCCGTTTTGGCCGGTGGTGGCATCAAGGACGAGGAACACTTCGTGGGGGGCATCGGGGATGACGCGGGCGGCGGTGCGGCGCATCTTTTCGAGTTCGGCCATGAGGTTTTCTTTGTTGTGGAGGCGGCCGGCGGTATCGACGATGACGAAGTCGATTTTCCGGGCGCGGCCGGCTTGGAGGGCGTCGAAGATGACGGCGCTGGGGTCGGAGCCCTGGGTTTGTTTGATGAGTTCGGTGTCGGCGCGGGTGGCCCAGACTTCGAGTTGTTCGATGGCGGCGGCGCGGAAGGTATCGGCGGCGGCCATGAGGACGGTCTTTCCTTCGTCATGGAGGCGACGGGCGAGTTTGCCGGTGGTGGTGGTTTTGCCGGCCCCGTTGACGCCGACCATCATAATGACGAGGGGCGGGGCGTCGACGCGAGTGAGGGGCCGTTCGGAGGCGGAGAGGACTTCGAGGAGATGGGTCCGAATGAGGCCGCGAATTTCGCTGGGGTCGCTGACGAGTTTCCGGTCGACGCGTTGGCGAATGGTTTCGAGGATTTCGGTGGAGGTGCGGACCCCGATATCGGCGGTGATGAGGGTGTATTCGAGTTCGTCGAGCAGGTCGGCATCGATTTCCTTCTTGCCGAGGACGACATCCTCAATCTTGTTTACGAGTCCGGCGCGGGTCTTTTCGATCCCGCTTTTCAGGCGATCGAGGAGATTCCCGCCAGCTTCGCCGGAACCGAAAAGAGAAGAAAGCATTGGTCCCTTCATGATACGGGATTCCGGCGCGAATTCCGCGTTAGAATAGTTCAGCTACTTTGGAACAGCCTCCTCCTCCGAAAAAAATTGGCCGTTATGTCATACAGCAAGAGCTGGGACGCGGCGCTATGGGCGTTGTTTATCAGGCTCAGGATCCGGCCATCGGGCGTACGGTGGCGGTGAAGTCGATCCGGATTGCCGAGATTGCGGATGCGATTGAACAGCAGCGGGTGAAGGACCGGATTTTCCGGGAGGCGCAGAGTGCCGGGGTGCTTTCGCATCCGCACATTGTGACGATTTACGATATCCAGGAAGAGGGCGACGTCGCCTACATCTTCATGGAGTACATTGAGGGTTCGACGCTCGAGAAGATGTTACTCGACGGCGAGGCACCGGCGAAGGAGCAGATTCTGGCGTTGCTTCGGCAGACGGCGGCGGCGCTTGATTTTGCCCACGCGAAAGGGATTATTCACCGGGATGTCAAGCCGGCGAACATCATGGTGCGGAAGGATTGGACGGCGAAGATTGCCGACTTTGGCATCGCGAAGATGCAGTCGCAATCGATGACGCAGACCGGCATGGTGATGGGAACGCCGAGCTACATGTCGCCGGAGCAGATTCAAGGCAAGACAGTGGACGGGAAGGCGGATCAGTTTTCGTTGGGGGTGATCGCCTACGAGGTGATGACCGGCGAGAAGCCGTTTGTGGCGGAGTCGTTACCGACGCTTTTGTTTAAGCTGGTGGGAGAAGCGGCGATGCCGGCGATCCGGTTGAACCCGACGTTGGATGTATCGATTGATGCGGTTTTGCAGAAGGCGTTAGCGAAGACGCCGGACCAGCGCTGGGAGAGTTGCACCGCTTTTATCGCGGCGTTAGAAGAGCAATGTCGCCAGTATCCTGCCTGGACGACGCAGACGCGCGGTCAGGTTTCGTTGGCGGCAACGGAAGCGATGCCGGCGGTCGCGGTGCCCGAGCCAGTGAAGGCTCCCGCGCCGGTGGTGATCCCTCCGGCGCCTAAACCGGCCCCGGTTCCTGTCGCGGTCCCGGTTCCGGTGGCCCCGAGGCCGGTTGCTCCGAAGCCTGAACCGGTGAAGACTCCGCCGGTTGCTCCGATCGCGGTGAAGCCGATTGCGGTTGATCCGATTGTCCCCGCTCAGGGTAACCGGACGATGATGCTCGTTGGTGCCGCCGTCGTGTTGCTTCTGCTGGTCGGATTCGTCGCGATGAAGTTTATGGGTGGGAAGTCTGACGATGGGACGACGACAACGGGCGTGAACAGTGAAGTGCCGATTGCTCCGCCTTTGCCGAAGAGCGTCGATGCGGGCGGCAAGGCTGAACCGAAGAAGCCCGATGCCCCGCCCGCAGGTGACAAGCCCGCTGGCACGGATCCTGCTCCATCGGGCAAAGGGATGGTCGCGGTAGAAATTCGGTCGACTCCGCCGGGCGCGAAGATCACCTTGGACGACGGCAAGGTGGAAGGCTGTACGGCTCCTTGTACGCTTGATTTGGCGCCGGGTCGCCACGTGTTGGTGGCTCAACTGGAAAAATACGAAACGGCGAACAAGATTTTCAATTTGC
>JBBRIO010000568.1:0-3600 GCA_038220855.1 Bryobacterales bacterium
GGCGTAGGAGCCAGCCTTGAGTTCGCCCGCTTTATTATCGATGAGGGCTTCGGCGACGAAGGTCCGCTTGCTCTGGTCGACGGTGGGAGAGATGCGCCAGATTTTGCCGACGAACTTTCGGCCTTCGAACGCTTCGAGGGAGACATCGACCACCTGGTTAATCTTGATCCAGGGAGCCATGCGTTCCGGGACCTCAATGCGCAGGCGAATCGGGTCAGTTTTTACCAGCACAAATAAGGGCGTGTTTGTGCGGACGAACTGGCCGAGGCTGACTTGGCGCTCCTTCACCTGGGCCCGGAAGGGCGCTTTGACGGTCGTGTCGCGGAGGCGTTTGCGTTGAATTTCCATGTTCGCGCGGAACCGTTCCACTTCCTGGATCAAGTTGCGGGTCTGGTTGACGGTGGAGTCATAGGCCGCTTGGGCCGCCTGGTAGCGGGAACTGGCTTGGTCGAGTTCCGATTTGGCGCCGATGTTTTGATCGACGAGTTGTTGCGTTCGTTTAAACCGTTGTTCGGCCTCGGTCAGGTCGGCGCGGGCTTTGCGGACATCGGGGGTGTCGCGCACGTCCTTCACCTTTTCGGTTTCCGTTTTCAGGCCCAGGCGCTCCATAGACTGACGTAATTGGGCCTCGCTTTGCTGCACCTGGTAGCGCTGTTCCTCATCGTTGATGCGAACGAGCACTTGGCCTTTTTCGACGATATCGCCCAAATCAAACTTTACTTCCTCAGCTTTGCCGTCGATCTCGGCGCTGATGACCGCCTCTTCAATGGGAAACAGGGTTCCGGTCGTTTCGACGACGCGGTTGATCTCTCTGGCTTTGACTTCGGTCATGCGCACGGCAAGGGGACCGGAGTCCTGTTTGGCTTGCACGGGCGCCGTCTGTTTGTTGCATCCGGCCAGCGCCACGAGGACGAGGGGAAGAGTGTACGATACGACTTTTAAAGTCATGGGTTAACCTAGTGTTGGCGTGAAAACTGGATCGGGGGTTACGGAACATCAAAATGGCGGCAACAGAGACCGATGTGCAACAGAGCTACACCTTCAAGGCTAGCCCATGGAGCAGCCATTCCCAAATTTTGAATCTGCTTCCCGACCGCGGAGAGGGCCGGGCGTTGCTGGACGTGGGGTGTTGGGATGGTATGCTGGCCGCTCGGCTGGCCGAGCGCGGCTTCAACGTGACGGGATTGGAGCGCCAATCGTTTCCCGACGGGCAGTTTCCTGCGTCGGTGAAGCTGATCGTGACTGACTTGCACCACGAGATCCCTACGATTGCGGATCGCTATGACTATATCGTCTGCGGAGATGTTTTGGAGCATCTTCTCGACCACGCCCACATTCTGAAGCAACTGCGGGTGCTGCTGAAACCGGGTGGATGCCTGCTGGCGTCGCTGCCGAACAGCGGTAATTTCTATTTTCGGATGGTGGTTCTGAGCGGGAATTTCCCTCAGGACGAAAAGGGGTTGTTCGACCGGACGCATGTCCATTTTCATACTTGGGCGGGCTGGGAACAGCTCTTTCGCAATGCTGGCTATACTATGGAGTTGGCGAACTCGACTCCGATTCCCTTTAGCGTAGTCTGGGGGGCTGACAGTTGGTTCGCGGCAAGGATGGAATCGCTGTTCTGGGGTTTAGGACGGCTGTGGAAGTCGATGTTTGGATATCAATTTATCGTGATTGCAAAGAGTGCTAATGAGTGATGCGAAACCGAAAGTAGTCGTGGTGATGCCCGCGTATAACGCCGCGAAGACCCTTCGCATGACGTATCAGGAACTGCCGCACGACGTGGTCGACCTCGTCATCCTGGTCGATGACGGGAGCAAGGACGACACCATCAAAATCGCCCGGGAACTTGGACTCGAAATCTTCGTCCACAACCGGAACTATGGTTACGGCGCCAACCAGAAGACTTGCTATCGGGAGGCGCTGCGGGCCGGGGCGGATATCATCGTGATGGTACACCCGGACTACCAGTATGACCCTACGCTATTGCCGCAAATCATCGCGCCGATTATGAGCAACGAAGCCGATGTTGTGCTTGGTTCCCGTCTGTTGGGAGGCGATGTGATGAAGCAGGGGATGCCTTGGTGGAAGTTCATTGCCAACCGATTTCTGACCGAGCTTGAAAATTGGGTTTTTGGTCTGAAATTGGCTGAGTATCACACGGGCTATCGTTCCTATCGCCGATCGGCTTTAGAAACGGTTAACGTGGACATGAACTCCGACGCGTTTGTTTTTGATCAAGAGATCATGGCGCAGTTTGTCGAAGCGAGGATGCGCGTGGCCGAGGTGCCGGTCCCGACCCGGTACTTCCCGCAGGCTTCGTCGGCATCCTTTCTGCAAAGCTCGCGCTACGGACTATCCATTCTTTGGGTGCTTTTCCGGTATATTTTGCACCGCTCAGGCATTCGGCGCTCGCTCCAGTTTGATAGCATCCTCGGTCGATATCAGGGTCCGGCAGAGGGAGCGGAGAATCCGTGGACTTGAAGCCACGTCTAACCTCGCCCGGAGTGCAGTTCGTGCTCGTTATAGCCGCGGCCATGGTGCTCATATGGCCGCTATTTAAGACGAAGTATCTCGATAACTGGACCTCGATCGATGCGACGTTTATCGCCGATGCGCGGTACCTGTCCGAGAATTGGCCGCATCCGGGTTGGCAGCCGCTTTGGTACGGCGGGACGCGATTCGACTACATTTATCCGCCGGCCTTGCGATACGGTTCGGCCGCGTTGTCGAAGTATACCGGGGTCACCCCGGCCCGCGGCTACCACCTCTATACGGCGATTCTCTACGTGTTGGGGATAGCGGGTATTTGGCTTCTGGTCTGGGTGGCGACGCGGTCGCTCGCCCGATCCTGGCTATCGGCGGCCGGGGTGGCGATGCTTTCGCCGAGTTTCCTGTTCTTAACGCATATTCGGAACGACGCCTACCCGTATATGCCCCAGCGCTTCAACGTGCTGCTCCGGTATGGCGAGGGCCCGCATATGTCCTCGCTGGCCATTTTGCCGTTTGTGTTTGCCGCCGCCTGGTGGGGGCTTCGGCGAGGGCATCCGGCGTATCTGGCGCTGTCGAGCGTCGCGGCGGCCCTCGTCGTTTCGAACAACTTTTACGGTGCTACGGCGCTGGCGCTTTTCTTCCCGATTCTCTGCTGGGCCGTCTTCGTTACCACGCGCGACTGGACCGTCTGGCTGCGGGCCGCCGCGATCGCCAGCCTCGCGTACACGCTGACGGCGTTCTGGCTCACGCCCTCCTATATCGGCATCACCAGCCGAAACCTGGCCATTGTCTCCTCGCCTGGGAATCTCTGGTCGGTCGGTCTGGCCGTTCTGCTGGCTTTGCTCGTCGGTTTCTTCAGTTGGCGTTGGGCGGCTGGCCGGCCGGAGCATACGTGGTCGGTGTTCGTTCTCGGCAGCGCCGCATTCATCAGTTTGAATGTGTTGGGCCACTATTACACCGATCGCGCTTTTCGCGTGGCTGGCGAACCGGAGCGCCTGGTTCCGGAGCTCGATGTGTTCCTCGTGCTGACTGGAATGGAAGGAATTCGCCGCGTTTGGATGCGCGAACGATTTCTGGCGGCTCTGCTTGTCATCGCGGCCTTTATTC
>JBBRIO010000569.1:0-3595 GCA_038220855.1 Bryobacterales bacterium
GCATGGACACCAAGGTCGTTAACCGTAGCGTCAACGGGGAAGCCAATCCCTGGCCCGGCCCCCGTTTCGAAAGGGTTTTCCTCCGCGACCTTTCCAGCAAAAGCTACGGCAACGCCGTTGGCTTGGGGATGGCCGACATCATCCACGATCGCCTCCTCGCCAAAGTCAACTGGACGCCCACCCGCATCAATTCTTTGACCGCTTCCACACCCGGTGCCATTCGCACCCCCATCCACTTTGGCAGCGACTTCGAATGCCTACGGACCATGTGGCCGACCGTCGGCAAGCTGGATGAGAAAGAAGTGACCCTCGGCTGGATCAAGAACTCTTTGGAACTCACCCCCTGCGCCTTTAGCGAGAACTTACTCCCGGAAATTGCAAAAAACCCCGCGCTCGAAGTCTTGGGCGATCCGGAACCGATTGAAATGGATCCGCAGGGTAACTTCTTGACTTCGCTCTTCACGGCCGAAGACCTGGCTGCCGCGCACCATTAATCGCATGTTACTCCGCGCCGGTTTAGCACTGGCAGTCGGCCTAATTTGGGCCCTTATTCTGGGGCAGTGGGGCGATATGCCTCACGCCACGGAATACCAGGATGACGGCCTCTATTTCATCGCCGCTCAGTCCATCGCTACAGGACAAGGCTACAAGATCCTCAGCCTGCCGGGTGGGCCTCCTCAGACAAAATACCCGCCCGGCTTTCCTGCCTGGTTATCGATTGCGTGGCGGCTCGGAGGCGATTTCCCGCAAAACTTGCGTTGGGCCACCGCGCTCTGTGTCGTTTGGCTACCGGCATTGGGCGCGTTGTTCTGGCTCTGGCTGGGTCGGGTTGGCATTCGAGGCCACGGACGCGATTGGTTAACTGCCCTCTTGATGCTGAACCCCTACATGGTGCTCTTCAGTCTCAGCATGTTCACCGAAATCTCCTTCACCGCTTTGGTCCTGGCCTCCTGGCTCCTCCTCGAACGAGGCCATCCCAAAACAGCGGGTGCCTTAGGGGCATTGGCATATCTCTGGCGAACCGCGGGCATTGCCCTTTTGCCCGCCGGCATCCTCTGGATGCTGTGGCGGCGGGACCGGCGTAGCGCCCTGCTTTTCGGCGCGACGCTCTTTCCTGTCATCGTTGCCTGGATGGTCTGGTCACGGACTCACACCCCGCCGGGCCAGGATATCGTAACGCTTTACTACACGAACTACCTCGGCTACCACCTCCTTAACTTCAATCTCGCCGACGCCCACTTGTTTCTCTGGAAAAACCTTGACGGTCTGTTCCAAGGTCTCGGATCTCTCCTCGTGCCGAAACTCGACGGGGCGCTCTGGGAGAAGATTCTTGCGCAAACCATGTGCGTCGCCGGGATCAGCGGCGTAGTGCGGTTGATTCGCGCCGGCAATGAAACAGTCCGCGGATACGCCTGGTTCGGAGCCTTCTACGCCGCCCAGTTGATCGTCTGGCACTTCGCTCCCAATGAGCGCTTCGTCTTGCCCTTGTTTCCCCTGCTCGCTGTCGGCTGGACGGAGGAATTCGGCAGACTTTGGCGCGCCATTCAGAAGCAACGGCTCGGCCCCGACCTCGGTCAGCGAAAGGCAGCCTGGGCGCTTACGGGTCTCGGAGCTTGTGTCGCCATCGGTTGCCTCGCCATGCAAGTCCAAGTGCTCACCCAGCTATTGCCCAGCTTTATGGAGCAGCACCGGCAGGATTGGGCCGAGTTGGCTCCCGCTTGGACCGAACTCCGCAAGGGAACCGAACCCGTCCTAACCGACGCGGATACGCTGCTTTACCTCGCCACCGGACGCAAGGCAGTCAGCCTGATTGTCCCCACCCTGACTTGGTATCGCGAAGACTGGGAGGCTCGCCGGGCGGCGTTTCGCGCCGCCGCGGCGTATGCCCGGCGGCAAAAGGTCCGCTGGTTCCTGCTCCGCCAAAAGGATTTCAGCCGCGATATGGAAGCCGGCATGCACAAACGCCTCATCGCCGAGTTGCGGGCCGACCCCGAGTGGGAGTTGGTCCAGCAATGGGGTGCCGTTAGCCTCTATCGCCTCAAAGTTCCCTCATAATTTCCGTCTAAAGGACGAAATGTCTATTGAGTCCGAAGCGAAGTTTGCCTCGGCCGTGAATGAGGGTCCCAGTCGGGGGGCTGCGGATCCTCTTCACGTTCAGATTGAAAACTAATACCCCTTGACGCAGAAGCAAAAATCCGTTACCTTCAACCAACAGCAAAGTTGAGCCCCAGGTGTAGGTTCCGCTTTCCTTTCCCAGTTTGAGCTGACGCTGTTTCTGGCCCCTCCTCGCGAGTGGCCCCTTGCTCACCCCCCAACGAACTCAAGGGATTCCATGGACCTCCACACCTCTCCGCTCGCGGCCATATCGCGCCGCCGGATCACGCAGTTCCTCGCTGGCGCCGCCGCCATGCCCTTCTACAATGAATACGCTATGGCTCAGGAAGCCGAGCGCCAAACCATGCGCGGTCGAGGTGCCATGCCCGCCGACGCGGTCCGCATCTCCAGCAACGAAAACCCTCTCGGCCCCTGCAAGGAAGGCCTCGAGGCCATGTACAAAGTCGCCCCCCTAGGTGGCCGCTACTCCCCCACCGGCGAAACCCAGGCCTTCACCAAAGTCGTCTCCGAACTCGAAGGCGTCAAGGCCGACTACATCATGCCCACCGCGGGCTCCTCGGACCCGCTCCATCGCACCACCTGCGCCTTCACCTCGCCCACGCGAAGCTGGGTCATGGCCAACCCCGGTTACGGTGGCGGTGCCCCCGCTTTCATTGGCTCGAAAGTCGTTCGAGTCCCCCTCCGGCCCGACTATTCTCACGACGTCGAAGCCATGATCAAGGCGGATCCCGATGCCGGCGTCTATTACGTCTGCAACCCCAACAACCCCTCCGGCACCGTCACCGCCCGCAAAGACATCGACTATCTCCTGGCCAACAAGAAGAAGGACGCTGTCGTCGTCGTCGATGAAGCCTACATTCATTTCTCCTCCTCCGCTCAGCCCTGCAACGACCTCGTCGCCGCTGATAAAGACGTCGTCGTCCTGCGTACGTTCTCGAAGGCATACGGCATGGCCGGCATCCGCGCCGGCTTCGCTCTCGGCCGCCCGGATCTTCTCGCTAAGATGCGTCCGTTTTCCACCTCCGGCTTCCTGCCCATTACCGGCGTCGCTTGTGCCACCGCCAGCATGCAGGTCAAAACCCTGCTGGCCGAACGTCGCGCCATCAATAAACAGATTCGCGACAATACCTTCGAATTCCTCGAAAAGAAGAAGGTTTCCTACATCCCTTCCGAAGTCAACTTCTTCCTCATGGAAGTCGGTCGTCCCGGCGGTGATGTCGCCCGCGCCATGGCGGACCACAAGGTCTACATCGGTCGCGTCTGGCCCATCTGGCCCACCAAGGTCCGCGTCACCGTCGGCACCCAATCCGAAATGAATAAGTTCGCCGACGCGTTCAGTAAAGTGATGGCCTAACCAGCCCTGCTCCGCCGTCCGGGCCGCGCCAGGTTCGCGGCCCGGTCGATGTAACCCCCCTACGGGTCTCCCACCCCCCCGCGTCGCTCAACGCACGATCTAGAGGGGGACAATTTATGCGCTTAA
>JBBRIO010000570.1:0-3592 GCA_038220855.1 Bryobacterales bacterium
TCCAAGGGACGATAAACGCCGCCGCGCAAGCCAATACAACCAAAACCGGCCGCAGCTTCCGCTCCCGCCACAACACCCATCCAACCGCAAACGGCAGGCTGAGCGCGAGCGTGTATTTAACGGCGTAGCTGAAGCCAGCCAGGGCCCCAACAGCGAGGAGCAGGTTCGCTTCGCGCGTCTGGTCCCAACGGTCGAGAAGAGAGAAGACGCCGAAAACAACCGCCGCCGCCGCCACATCGTTGTAGGCGCTGATTCCGTCGACCCCGGCGACCGGAGCTAGAAACACCAGCATGGCTCCCGCAACGCCCGATATCGGCATTCCCCGCCGCCTGGCCCAGTTCACCATCATCCAAGGCAACAGAAAAAGGAAAGTGCAGTGAACCATGGCCGCCGCCGAATGGCGACCCAGGGCGAACGCCGATAGGAACAACATTTCGACGCCCTGGCTCAGAGCGGAATAGAAGCTAGTGTGAACGGGAACCATACCGCGCTCGCGATAGTAGCGGGCGACTAGGCCGAGGTGATAGGTACTACCGTCGGAGCTGATTTCCGGGGCCATCGCGTTCGACAAGTAGAGCAAGCCGAACAAGCCGCAGATCGAGCCAGCGCTTAGACGAAGCCAGCGAGGCAAAGCGGGGAAGCGATCAACCGACAGCGTCAGTGCCCCTAAACGCCAAGCGGCCAAGACAAGAGTAAGGGGCAGGCCGATGAAACCCCCCCGGTGGTAGAGGTGGAAAATGCCGAGAAAAAAAATGACCTGCGAATACGCGGCCGCCCCCAGCAGAAACGAAAACGTGATCTCTTCGTCCCGCGTGAACCGAACGCCCAACCGGAACCAGAGGATCCGGCCGAGGGCGTAGGCCCCCGCCACCGTCATGAGCCAGCCCAGCAGAATGTACAGAATTTGCCCCATTACTTGACGAATCCCGCGTTTTCCAAAATCATGCCGAGTCGGGCCTGGTCCGCCTCGGCGATAAAGACCTTGTCGAGCTCCATCCGGACAATCGTCTCGACATTGGCTTTCAGCAGTCCCGCCGGGACCGGCCAACGGAGCTCGTGCCGGCCCGCCGGGAGGTTCGCGGCGGTGGCGATGAGCTGATCGTTGACGTACACTCGCAGCGTCACCGGCCCCGTTTGCTTCCACGTCTCCTCGGGCAAGGCGAAGGCGATTTGGAACGTCCAGCGATTCGCTTCCATGACTACGAATTTCAGCGTCGGCTTCTGATTGGTCCAGCGCCAGACCTCAGTACCGGAGCCCGCCACGACGTCGGAAACGATATGCTCGGGCGCTTGCTTCTCCCCAAACGTCATGAAACTGCCAATGCCGGCGGGTTCCGTCTCTGGTCGGGCGGTGCGCTGGTTCGGGATCGAATACCACTGGGGGACAGGCGTACAACCGCTGAGTAGGGCTAATGCGAAAAAACTAAGTCTCATGCCACTTTATCCGGAGCATAACAAAGCTCGGCCAGCCGGCACTCGCCGCAGCGGGGTTTTCGCGCGACGCAGGTTTGGCGGCCAAAATGGATCAATTGATGAGAAAACTGGATCCAGCGGCCCTGGGGCAGAATCTTGATGAGGTCCTTTTCGATCTTCTCGGGTGAGCCCTCGCGGGTCAAGTCAAGGCGTTGCGAAATGCGCGAGACATGCGTATCGACCACAACCCCGCTGGCGATACCAAAGCACGTCCCGAGGACAACGTTGGCCGTTTTGCGAGCGGCACCGGGTACCGTAAGCAGGTCTTCAATGGTTTGCGGCACTTCGCCGCCATAGGCGGTAAGAATGCGTTGCGCCGCGCCGATAATGTTCTTCGCTTTGTTGTTGAAAAAACCGGTTGAATGCACGAGCGCCGCTACCTCTGACAGCGGTGCATGGGCCAGGTCGGTGATGGTCGGATACTTGGCGAAAAGACCGGGAGTGACCATGTTGACGCGCTCGTCGGTGCACTGTGCCGAAAGAATGGTCGCTACCAACAGCTCCCATGGGCTGCTGTGGTTCAACGCACAAGTAACGTTTGGGTAGAGCTCATCGAGAGTGGCCAAAATCGCCAATTGCCGGGCCTTCTTCTTCGTCAATCCGCTACCTCTTCCAGCACGGACCGGCCCGCGGAGCGGTCGCCGCAGGTCCATTGCCAGGCTTCTTCCACCCGGTACCGCCCGTCCGGCAGCACCGTCGGCACCGAGCGGCAAACACCGGTCATCAGAACTCCGGCGGAATTTACATGGTGGTAACGCATGTCCAACTCTCCATTCTCACCCATCAGCGCTACCAACTGGCCGTGGCGTATTCCGCCGCCTTCGTAGATGCCCCAGACGAGGTTGCCGTCCTGATGGTAGTCGAAGCGCGTAGCGTCGCAAACCCCGCCCGTGGTCGAGTTTTCGATGGCTCGGAAGCGACGTCCGTCGAAGTTGAAGTCCATCACGTTATGCTAACTAGGGTTGCTACCACGTTGGTCACTTTTTCTTCTGGCGTTTCTGCCGCACGCTCTGGCGCTGCCGGGAGTCTTCGTCTTTGATGACTACTCTCTGCTCGCCCAGCCTCCGGCATGGGCGGATTTTTTGCGATTGGAGCAGACGCGACCGCTCACCTATCTCTCCTTTTTGCTAAATCATTGGGTAGGCGGATGGCACTTGTTCAATTTGGCGGGGCATCTGCTCTGCGTCTGGCTGCTCGACCGCATCGCCCGTCGCGTGTTGCCCATTGATCTGGCGTGGGTTGCTCCGTTCCTGTTCGCGGTTCACCCATTGCTGAGCGAACCAATTCACTACGTCTTTGCGCGGAGTTCGCTGTTGGCGACCCTATTCTGTTTAGCCGCGCTCGATGCCTGGACGCGAGAGCGGCGATGGGAGGCGGTCGTCTGGTTCGTCCCGGCCCTCCTCGCGAAAGAAGAATGCGTCGCGTTTCCATTGGCACTGGCGCTCTTGCGACCGGCTTGGGGGCCGATTGGGGCAATGCTCGCCTTGAGCGTAGCCGCCGGCCTGCGAGTTCTATATGCGACGAAAGTAGTGGTTGGGGCGGGATCTGGGTTTGATGCGGGGATCTCGCCGGGACAATATTTCCTGGCGCAAGGGACGGTCATCTGGAGTTATCTCCTGCGTTGCTTTGTTCCGTTCGGTTTAACCCTCGATCCCGCTGCACCCTCGGCAGGATTTGAGGCTGGCGTGTTGGGGTGGGTGCTCCTGTTGGTGGTGACCGCGGTGGCTTTGTGGCGGGGCCATCCGGCCGGGCGCTGGTTCGCTGTTGGAGTGGTTCTGCTTCTGCCAAGCTCGTCCGTACTCCCTGCCGCTGACCTGATCGCTTGGCGGCGCATGTACTTGCCGATGACGGCTTTCTGTCTGGCTGCGGCGTATGGGTTGCCGAAGCGTTCGCAGGTTGCGGTTGTGCTGGTGCTGGCTTCGCTGTCCGGGGCCCGTGCGATTGTCTGGCGCAGTGAAGCGGGACTTTGGCGGGAGGCGATGAGCGCGGCTCCAGAGAAGCTCCGTCCCCGCCTCCAACTGGCTCGGTTGGCGTCCCCGGCCGAGGCTTTAGTAATCCTGGCCGCGGCCGAACAAATAGCGCCGGGGGATGCGTCGATTGCCTCCTTGAAGGGGAGAGC
>JBBRIO010000571.1:0-3566 GCA_038220855.1 Bryobacterales bacterium
GAACAATCAACTCCTCGAAAAGTTCGACGGCAAGCCGTATCCGTTTCCCGAATTCGGCGACATTTTTATCGATCTCGCCGTCTTCGTCGGGCTCGCTAACTCCCCGGCTGTCGACCGGCTTTACCAACGAGTCAAAAAGGAACTAGATCGCAGTATCGCCACTTACGAAAAACGGCTCCAGTTCCTCCGGAAAAACTTTCCCGGCGCCTCGTCGGTCATCGAACGCCGCGAATTCGATCGCGAACGCCGCGAATACTCTCGGACGTCCCCCGCGCGGGAAGCCAAACCGGAAAGTGACCAAGCCGAGCCCTCCTCCGAAACTACGTTCGAAGCCAATTTTTCGGACTCCAAAACAGAACCAGATTCATTCCAACTTGTTGAACAATAAGCATCTTACGAAGCCTACTAACTTCGTCAACCCCATTTTTCGAACGTTTTTTACGTTCGAACCCGAATTGAGGGGAACCGGTCCCGGTTTCCCTCGCAGCGGCCAGCCCCAACCGGCCCGCTCGCAATGGTAAACTCACCCTTTCATGCGCATCGCTCTCTTCTTCCTGCTTTCTCTGGCTGCCCTGGCTAAAGACGCCGACTTCAACGGTCGCTGGAACATCACCGTTCCCAACCTCGCCAACCGCCGCGCCTGGTGGCTCGAAGTCGACGGCGCCGGCACCCCGGCCATCAAAGGCCGCTTCGTCGGCGCCCCCGGCGGCGACATGAATGCCATCCCCGAAATCACCGCCAAAGAAGGCACCCTCCGTTTCGTCTTCGAACGCGCGTACACGAAGAAAGGAGCCCCCAGCACGAAAGGCGTCTATGTAGCCAGAATCGTCAGCGGCGATCTGGTCGGCGAGTTCCAGGTCGAAGGCAACCCCGCCTCCAAGCTCAGCTTCATCGGCAAGCGCGCCCCCGCCATCAAAGACCGCGAAGACGGCAAATGGAAGCCCGGCCAAACCGTCGCCCTCTTCAACGGCAAGGACCTCTCCAACTGGGCCGCCCTCATTCCCGGCCAAACCCTTGGCTGGAAGGTCGAAGACGGCATCATGAAGAACGCCGCCGGCTCCAACAACCTCGTCTCCAACCAAGCCTTCTGGAACTTCGAACTCCACGGCGAATTCCGCATCGGCGTCGGCTCCAACGGCGGCCTTGGCCTCCGCGGGCGCTACGAAGTCCAAATCGTCGATGACTTCGGCAAAGCCCCCGACACCCACGGCACCGGCGCCCTCTACAGCCGCATCAAGCCCCGCGAAAATGCCAGCAAAAAGCCCGGCGAATGGAACACCTACGACATTCGCCTCGTCGGCCGCACCGTCACCGTCATCGTCAACGGCGTCATCGTCATCGACCACGCCGAAGTCGAAGGCCTCACCGCCATGGCCCACGACCCCAACGAGGTCGCCCCCGGCCCCATCAGCGTCCAGGGCGACCACGGCGCCGTCGAAATCCGCAAGCTCACCATCACCCCGCTCGTCCGCTAAGCGAGCAGCGAGTGAAGCACGCGACCATGCACGTCGGTCAACCGACGATTCAGGCCGTTGTGATACCAGGTCAGCTTCTCGTGGTTCAGACCCAGTAAGTGGAGCACCGTCGCCCAGAAGTCGTAAACCGTCGTAGGGTTCTCAACCACCCGCCGGCCGAAATCGTCGGTCGCTCCCCAACTCGCCGACTTCTTCACCCCGGCTCCCAACATCCAAACGGTGTAGGCATCAGGGTTGTGGTCGCGACCCAACGTGCCCTCCTGGTGCGTCGGCATACGCCCAAACTCGGTCGTCCAAATCACCAGGGTGTCGGCCAACAGCCCGCGCGCTTCCAGGTCCTGAATCAAGCCCGCGGTCGGTTGGTCGAGAATGGGCAAGTGGCGGTCGTAGTCAGCCTGCAGCGTCTTGTGCGCGTCCCAGTTCAGTAGGCCATCGACGCCGGAAGCCCGCGAGGCGCAATAGAGTTGCACGTACCGGACGCCCCGTTCCACCAGCCGCCTCGCCAGCAGGCAGTTACGGGCGTATGCAGCCAGCAGAGGATTCGAATGATTGACGCCATATAGCTCCAAAGTCGCCTTCGATTCGCTGGCCAGGTCGCTCACCTCGGGCGCCGAAAGCTGCATCCGGGCCGCCAGGGCGTAGGAGGCAATGCGAGCCTGTAGCTCGGTGTCGCCCGGGTGCTGCGCGGCGTGCCCGGTATTCAGGAAGTGGGAGAAGTCCCGCGTCGCTTGGTCCGCGGCATCGGAAACACCCGCCGGCCGCGTCAGGTTCCGAATCGGGTTCGCCGCATTGAAGGCCACGCCCTGGTGCTCGGCGGGGAGAAAGCCAGAAGTCCAATTGGCCGGGCCGGAGGGCGGAATGCCCCGAACATCAGGAATGGCGACGTACGCGGGCAGGTTCTCGCTCTCGGCGCCCAGCGCGTAGCTGAGCCAGGCGCCAGCCGAAGGAAAGCCCTCAAACACAAACCCGGTATTCATCGCCACACAGGCGGGCCCGTGGGTGTTGGAGCGGGAGCTCATCGAATGCACAAACGCCATGCTGTCCACGTGGCGGGCCAAGTGGGGCAGCTTCGTCGTGATCATCTTGCCGGACTGGCCGGCCGGGGCAAACGCCCAGGGGCTCCGCATCAGGTTGCCGTTGGCCCCCTGGAAAGTAACATCCTTATCGCCGCCGGGCATCGGCTGGCCGCTGCGCTTCTCCAGTTCCGGCTTGTAGTCGAAGGTATCCAGATGGGAGACCCCGCCGGGACAAAAGATCTGGATCACCCGCTTGACCTTGGGAGCAAAGTGGGGCTGCTTCGCCGCACCTGATAGCAACTCCGCGGCGGCGATCGCGCCAAGGCCGGTCATGAAACTGCGCCGATGAAGGGCGTGGTTGTTAATAGCGCACAGGCCGCTCGCGCCCGGCACCAACGGGCGAGGAACTCGCCCATCCTGCCGTGCTGGAGCATGTCCGTTGTGCGCGGATTCTTTAAAAGACATAGAGGAACTCGTTTGAGTTGAAGAGAGCGCGGGCGAAGGCTGCCAGGCCGTGTGTAGCCACCAGGCGCTCGGCTTGGGCCAGTTCCGCCGATCCGGGCGAACGGCCATAAACGAGCAAAAAGGCTCGCTCGATGGGTGGCACTGTCGGCATGCTGATCAAGCGTTTCTCGAAGGCCTTCGCCATGTCAAAAGTGAAGCTGTGATTCAGCAGCGAAAGGGCCTGCAGCGGCGAAGTCGTCGAAACCCGGCGCGGCTCCGGCAGCGAGGAATCAGGGCAATCGAACACGGTAAGTAACTCGGTCGAGATCGACCGGGCGGATTCGGCATAGATAGCGCGGCGGTAAGTCTCCGGGCCAAAGGAATCAAGCGGGAAGTAAGTTGCGACGTTATCGACCGTATACTTATAGAGCCGAAAGCTGGGACCGCCCATTCCCGGGTTCAGCGCGCCAGAGACGTGGAGCATCGCGTCCCGGACGGATTCGGCTTCCAGCCGCTGCGGAGGAAACCGCCAGAGCAGACGGGCGTCCGCATCGACGCGGGCGGCAGCTTCGTTAAAGGTGCTCCTTTGCTGGTAGGCGGCGGACAGCAGAATCTCCTTATGGACCGGCTT
>JBBRIO010000572.1:0-3562 GCA_038220855.1 Bryobacterales bacterium
CCGCACCCGGCGCATACCCAGGCAGTTGGCGATCTGGTGAACGACCCCGTTGGGAAAGATCGAAATGATGCGGGTGCTGACGCCGCTCTTGTTTTCCTTGACCGCCTGTACCAGCGATGAATCGTTGAGCGTCATGTACTCGCTGCGCTGGACGCGGTCGTCCTTGTAGGCTTTTTTGGCCTCGGTGTCGCCGTCCGAGCCCTTGTACTGAAAAAGCATGGCGTGACGATGGCGCTCATCCATGTAGCCGCCGGAGGTTTGTGTAAGCCGGCTCAGGCCGAAGGTGCGATTGAACTCGTGCAGCAGGCTGGCGTGGTACGCGTCGCGGACGTTCTCCATGTACATTTTCCAGTTCGCGTAAATCCGCTGGCGCTGGTAGCCCAGCAGGCGTATCGGCCTGCCCAGTATCTCGCCCACGTTCTCGACGAGCATCGATCCGAGATATTGCTCGATCGGTTCGGTGTCTGCAGAGAATGTGCCGAAGATGAGCCCGTTGAATGTGGCAATGCGCAGCTTGCGCAGGCCATGGCTGCCCATGTCAAAGTCAGCCGGCATGCCGCCCTTGCCCTGGACGCCCTTTACAAAGGGCACGCCGACGAGATCACCGCGGTGCGTGTAGCACCAGGCGTGGTAGATGCAGGTGAAGTCCTGCACGTTGCCATAGGGTTCCCGGACAATTTCGGCGCCGCGATGGGCGCAGCGGTTTACAAAAGCGTTGATCCCGCCCCCGGGGTCGCGATTGAATACGACCGGGACATCGCCGATATGCGTTACACGGTAGTCCCCTGGTTCGGGAATCTCCGCCTCAAGTCCCAGTACCGACCAGACCGGACCGCGAAATATTTTTTCCTGCTCCGTGCGGTAGATTCCGGGGTCGTGGTACAGCCCGAATGGCAGGCGTGAATAATCGTTGCGCTCCCAATCCACGCCGGCGCCGGACTTGCCGCTATTCATGCGTTCTCTCCCGATCTGCGGCGTGCCCGGAATTCAAATTCATGACTGCCGATGTGGATTAATGTAGATTTCGTTCATTGTATTGAAAATCGGTCACACAAGACGCTCCAGCGCGACGATTTTTATAAAAGGGGAGAAACCGATTTTTTTTCAGGGAGATATCCATATGGTTTCGCTAGCTACGGTCAGGGCGGTTGCATTAGCCATACTTGCGGTCACTTGCCATCAGGCGCAGGCGCAATCCTGGCCCGATCGCCCGATCCGCGTCATCGTGCCTTTCTCAGCCGGCGGATCGAATGACCTCACGGCGCGCGTGATTGCCGAAAAGCTGTCCCAGGCCTTCGGGCAGCCGGTGCTCGTTGAGAATCGCGTCGGTGCCGGCGGCAGCATCGGTGCTGATGCCGTGGCGAAATCGCCCCCGGACGGCTACACGCTGCTACAGGCGAGCGGCAGCACGCATGGCGGCAATTCCGCCGTGTACAAAACCCTGCCGTATGACCCGGTTCGCGACTTCGCGCCGATCTCGATGCTGGTGCGCACGCCGTTCATTCTTGCCGTTCATCCATCAGTACCGGCGAACAATGTGCGCGAGTTGGTGGCTTTGGCCAAGGCTTCGCCGGGAAAACTCAACTACGCTTCGTTCGGAACCGGCAGTTCCAGCCACCTCGTCGCCGAGTTGTTCAAGACCATGACCGGCATCGACATGGTGCACGTTCCCTATAAAGGATCGGCGCCTGCGGTTGTTGGCACGGTCAGCGGCGAGACGCAAGTCGTTTTCGACGTTATCAACACCACCGGACCGCATATAAAGGCGGGGCGTCTGAAGGCGCTTGCCGTCGGCACGGCGACCCGCTCCCCGGTCCTGCCGGATACACCAACGGTTGCCGAGTCCGGCGTGCCCGGATTCGAAGCAACGGTCTTTTTCGGCTGGCTGGCACCGGCAGGTACGCCCCGACCGATCATCGACCGGCTGCATCGGGAAATTGTGCGTGCCCTCGCGCTCCCGGACGTGCGCGAGAAGCTCGCCGGCATGGGCAATGAAGTTGTCGGCAATACGCCGGAGCAATTCTCGACGCAGATCGTGGCCGAAGTGGCGAAATGGCAGAAACTGGTGCGCGAACGCGGCCTGAAATTTGAATGAAAAAACGATGAGCAAAACCGTATACCTGCATTACTCACAGGAAGAACTGAATCGCAACTTTGATCAGCGGGCGTGGGTGTCCAACGCGCTGGAGGTCATCGCCCGCTATCCGGTGCATAGCCGGGCGACACGCCAGCGACTGCTTCAGCGCTCCGGCATCGCATACGGCACGCACCCGGACGAAATCCTGGATTTCTTTCCCGCGCACGAAACCGGCGGGCCGATCCAGGTCTTCGTGCACGGCGGCGCGTGGAAGAATTTCACCAAAGACGATTATTCGTTCGCGGCGGACTGCTACGTCCCGGCAGGGATCAACACCGTAGTGCTGAATTTCTCCAAACTGCCCGCCGAACGGCTGCCCACCGTCGTTGACCAGGTAAGCCGGGGAATTTCGTGGGTGCATGAGAACGCGGCCGGCCTCGGCGCGGATCCGCAGCGGCTTTTCGTGTCCGCGCAATCCTCGGGGGCACATCTCGCCGCGTCGGCGATGCAGAAAGGGCGCCTTGATTTCGTCAAGGCTGCGACGCTGGTGAGCGGGCCGTATTTCCTCGAACCCGTCATGCTCAGCCATCGCGCCGATTACGTTAAGCTAAGCCAAGATGAGGCTCTGGACCTCAGTCCGGGCCTCCATCCGGAGAGGGTTTTATGCCCGGTGCAGCTCTTTTATGCGGAGAATGACACCGACGAGTTCCAGCGGCAGACGCGGGAATTCGGCAAGGAACTCGAGAAGGCCGGACGCCTTGCCGGGCTGACCCGCTGTCCGGGGGTGAATCATTTCGAGCTGATGGAAGCATTCATGGATCCGAAGCACCCGCTCATGCAGTCGATTTTCGAACAGATGGGCGTCTCAAGGAGTTCCCGATGATCAGACTCAGACATTTCGCCATCGTTGTCCGTGATCTCGAAAAGGCCGCGAAGTTTTACGAAGGCGTTTTCGAGCTCAAGCGCGTCGGTCAGGAGACGCTCGATTTCGCCTCGGCGATCTACCTGAGCGATGGCACGATCAACCTGGCGCTGCTCAACTACCATGGCGAGCGCGGGTCAGGCCTGGACGACGCCAAAAACTTCGTCGGCGCGCACCACTTCGGTTTCCAGGTGGACGACATTGCGGCCGTGCAGAAGAAGATCGAGGCCGCGGGCGGGACGTTCTTTTTCGACCTCGGCGACGATCAGGAGAAGGAAAACTTCGAGCGCAAATTCAAGGACCCCGACGGCATCATCTTCGACATCTCGAAAAAGGGCTGGCAGGGGGTGGAATAGCCCTGCCGGCTGTTAGGCGGTCTGCACCATTTTCGCCGCCGGCACGTAGATCGCGTCGGCCTCGAGCTCGAACAAAAACTCTTCCTTGACCAGCCGGTTGACGACCAGCAGCGTATTCGGCGGGTAGATTTTTCCGTTGAAAAGCCGGGGGAACAGTTCGGCCCGGATTTTCATGAACAATTCGATATGCTGCGCGTGCACCAGGTA
>JBBRIO010000573.1:0-3552 GCA_038220855.1 Bryobacterales bacterium
ACTTCGGCGACACTGAGGCCTTTCCGTTCGTGGTAATCGACGACCTGATCGCGGTCAATCTTGCCAAGGCTAAAGAAGCGCGATTCCGGGTGAGCGAAGTAGATTCCGCTGACGCTGGAGCCGGGCCACATGGCGAAGGACTCGGTGAGGAACATGCCCGTATTGGCCTCGACGTTGAGCAGATTCCAGAGCGGGCCTTTTTCGGTGTGATCCGGGCAGGCGGGATAGCCGGCGGCGGGACGAATGCCCCGGTACTTCTCCTGGATGAACTCTTCCTTAGTCAGGCCTTCCTCGCGGCCGTAACCCCATTCGTCGCGGACCCGTTTGTGCAGGCACTCGGCAAAGGCTTCGGCCAGGCGATCGGCGATGGCCTCGGCCATGATGGCATTGTAGTCGTCGTGCTCGGCTTTGAAGCGGTCGCACAGCGCTTTCAAACCGATGCCGGCGGTGACCGCAAAGCCGCCCATGTGATCGGGCAGGCCCGTCTCCTTCGGCGCAATGAAGTCAGCGATGCAACGGCACGGCTCGCTGCCTTCTTTGTGCACTTGCTGGCGCAGGAAGTGGAACCGTTCGAGCACCGTCTGGCGGGTCTCGTCGGTATAGAGTTCAACGTCGTCGCCTACGGCGCTAGCAGGAAAGAGGCCGTAAACGCCATGCGCGGTGATCCAGTTGTTTTCAATGATCTGGTCGAGCAATACGTTGGCTTCGGCGAAGATCTGGCGCGCCTGCTCACCCTGCGTGGCATGATCCAGGATCCGCGGATAGATCCCTTTCAGGCCCCAGGTGTGGAAGAACGGCGACCAATCGATAAACTCGCGCAGGGTGGCGAGGGGGAAGTTATTCAGAACGCGAACCCCGGTAAAGGAAGGGGTAGGGATGTCCTCGGCGCGCCACTCGATGGGGGTGCGGCGGGCGCGGGCGGCGTCGAGCGAAACGGCCTTCAGGCGGGGCGAGGCGTACGCCTTACGCAACGCTTCGTAGTCCAGCCGATGTTGTTCGACGAAGGCATCTTTACCGTCTTCGCTGAGCAGACTGGTCGTGACCGGTACTGCGCGGCTGGCATCGAGCACATGGACGACCGGCTGACTATAGTGGGGAGCAATCTTGATGGCCGTATGGGCGCGGCTGGTGGTAGCCCCACCGACGAGCAGCGGCAGCTTAAAACCTTGCCGTTCCATCTCCTTGGCCACGTGAACCATTTCATCCAGCGACGGGGTAATCAGGCCGCTTAGTCCGATGAGGTCCGCCTTCTCGGCCTTCGCGCGTTCCAGGATCTTCTCGCAAGAGACCATCACGCCCATGTCGATCACTTCGTAGTTATTGCAGGCCAAAACTACGCCCACGATGTTCTTGCCGATGTCGTGGACATCGCCCTTCACGGTAGCGAGAACGATCTTCCCCTGTGTCCGGACCACCTGTCCGGCGGCCTCCATCTCCGCCTTTTCCGCCTCCATGTACGGCGTCAAACGAGCCACCGCCTTCTTCATCACGCGGGCTGATTTCACCACCTGCGGCAGGAACATTTTGCCGGCGCCGAACAGGTCGCCAACGACGCTCATACCAGCCATCAGCGGGCCTTCGATGACGAGCAGCGGACGGCCCAGCTTGACGCGGGCTTCTTCGGCGTCAATCTCGATATAGGTATCGATGCCCTTGACGAGGGCGTGGGAGAGCCGTTCTTCCACGGTGCCATTCCGCCACTCCTCGGCCTTCTTTTCATTGACGACGACGCCAGTGCTGGCGGCCTTCAGCGCCTCTCCATGTTCGACCAGGCGTTCGGTCGCGTCGGGGCGGCGGTTGAGCAGCACGTCTTCGACGAGCACCTTCAGTTCGGGCTCAATCTCATCGTAGAGTTCGAGCATGCCGGCGTTGACGATGCCCATGTCCATGCCGGCCCCGATGGCGTGATAGAGAAACGCCGAGTGCATCGCTTCGCGAACTTGATTGTTTCCGCGGAAGCTGAAGGAAATGTTCGAAACGCCGCCGCTGACTTTCGCGTGCGGCAGGTTCGCTTTGATCCAACGGGTCGCGTTGATGAAGTCGACCGCGTAATTGTTGTGCTCCTCCATGCCGGTCGCGACGGTGAGGACGTTCGGATCAAAAATGATGTCTTCGGGCGGAAAGCCGAGTTCGTCGACGAGGATCCGATAGGCGCGTTCGCAGATCCGGATCTTCTCCTCATAAGTCGCCGCCTGCCCCTGTTCATCGAAGGCCATGACGACCACGGCCGCGCCGTACTTGAGCACGGCGGAAGCGTTCTCGCGGAACTTATCTTCGCCTTCTTTCAGCGAGATCGAGTTCACGATGCCCTTGCCCTGCAGGGTTTGGAGCCCGGCTTCGATGACCTCCCATTTCGAGGAGTCCACCATGAACGGGACCTTGGCGACTTCGGGTTCGCTCGCCAGCAGTTGCAGGTAACGAGTCATGGCGGCGACGCCGTCGATCATGCCTTCGTCCATGCAGATATCGATGACGTTGGCGCCATTTTCCACCTGCTGCCGGGCGATGCTGACCGCTGCTTCGTACTTGCCTTCCTTCACGAGCTTGGCGAATTTGGGCGAGCCGGCGACGTTCGTCCGTTCGCCGATCATGATGTAAACGCCGGCCTGCTGCGTGAACGGTTGCGAGCCGGACAGGCGGAGGGGCTTCGGGGCTTCGGCCAAATCTTCGAGCACGGAGACGCTGACCGCGGAGGTCGCTTGGCGGATTTCGCGGGGATGCTGGCCTTCGAGGGCCTGGGCGATGGCGGCGATATGTTCGGGCGTGTTGCCGCAGCAGCCGCCGGCGATGTTGATGAGACCGTCGCGGGCGAATTCGCTCAGGTAGCGAGCCATGTCCGGCGGTTCCAGGTCGAAGCCGGTGACCGCGAGCGGGTTCGGCAAACCGGCATTCGGATAGCAGGAAATAGCGGCGCTGGATTTCTCAGCCAGTTCGGAAAGGAAGGGGTACATCAGGTCCGGTCCGAGCGAGCAATTGAGGCCGACAGAAAGAGGATTAACGTGCTTAACGGCGTTCCAGAACGCCTCAATGGTTTGGGCTGAAATCATCGTTTCGCCGCCGCGGCCGACGGCTGCCGAGATCATGATCGGAAGCTCTTTACCGTCCTGATCGAAGACCTCTCGAATCGCGACCAGCGCGGCTTTGGCGTTGAGGGAGTCGAAGATGGTTTCGACCAGCAGCAGGTCGGAGCCACCGGCGATAAGCGCGCGGATCTGCTCCATATAGGCGATTTTCACCTGATCGAAGGTGACGACGCGGAAGCCGGCGTCATCGGCGTCGGGCGAGTTGGTGAGCGAAACGGTGAGCGGCCCGATGGCGCCGGCGACGAAGCGCTGGCGACCCGTGGCGTTGCCGACACGGTCGGCCCACTCCCGGCATTGGCGGGCGGATTGTTCGTTGATCTCCCAGGCGAGGCTGCTGAGAAAGGGGGTCTCGATGATCTTCTGATAGAACGCGGGGTCTTTGCGGCCGCCGTGTTCGCGCGGATCGTCGACAAAGAATTCGCTTTGGGTGATGCTGGTGGCGCCGAAGGTATTAGTCTCGATGATGTCC
>JBBRIO010000574.1:0-3529 GCA_038220855.1 Bryobacterales bacterium
TCATGCTGCTTGGGAGTGAACTTCTCCGGTGGTGAAGTCAAAGGGCAATCCTTATGGGAAATCGTCGCCCTTCCCGCCCGCATGAGCGAGTTCCGCAACCAAGTCGAAACCCATTTGCGCGGTCCCTTTCCGGCCCGCGCAGAAATGACCTTCGCCGCCCGGGACGGCCACGAATACATCATGAGTTGTGTCTTCACCGCTACTCTCGATGAACTCAGCTCGATCGATTCCGTCATCGTCACCGCCCATGATATCAGCGCCCGTAAAGCCTTCGAACAAACCCACCTGCGAACTGAACGCATGGCCGCCGTAAGTCGCTTGGCCGGAGGCGTAGCTCACGATTTCAACAACCTGCTCACCGCCATCACCGGTTACAGCGGCTTGGCTCTCCAAGGTCTCGAAAACGAAAGCCCGCTCCGCAAAGACATTGAACAGATTAAACAAGCCGGCGACCGCGGAGCAGCGTTGACCCGGCAACTGCTCGCCTTAAGCGGACGCCACCCCCGCCAGCCCCAACTCGTCAATTTGAACGAAAGCATCAAAAGCGCCGAACGGATGTTGCGGGTCCTCACTGGCGAACCCGTCCAGCTCGAAATCCACTGCGATACCAAGCTGCCACCAATGCAAACCGACGTTGCCCAGACAGAAGAGGTGATTCTTCATCTGGCAGCCTTCCTCCGAGAGCAAATGCCCCAGGGCGGACGCCTCGCCTTACGCACCACCGTTGAGATCATCGACAAGACCAATCCCGAAGCCGAGCCCCCCCTCGCCGCTGGCTCTTACGTCGTCCTTACCTTGACCGATACCAGCAGAGGACTCAGCCCCGAAGCCCTTGCCCACCTATTCGAACCCTTCTTCCCGTCCCAGGAAACTACGCGTTCGAACGGTTTGGGACTCGCCATGGTCGCCGGACTGATTAAACAAAACGGCGGTTCGATCGTCGTTGCGGCCGTTCCCGGCTCTGGCAATATCGTCAAAGTATACTGGCCCAAAGCAGGCCAACCCGAATTCCTAACCCCGGAACGGCCGAAGCAACTCTTCGTCGTAGCCAAGAAGACCGAAACCACCGGCACCGAAACTGTCCTCATCGCCATGGAGCGCGACGAAGAACGCGCACTAATTCGAGCGATCGTGGAACCTGCCGGATATACCGTGCTCGAAGCGCGCAGTGGATTGCAAGCGATGGAAATATCCCACAAACACGATGGGGCCATCGATCTGCTCTTGACCGACGTGGCCGTCTCCCGCATGGCAGGCTCAGACTTGGTGCTCGGCGTTCGCGTATCCCGGCCAGGAATTCGCAGCCTCTTCGTCACCAGTCGGTCGACCGCCGAAATCCTGGCCCAGGGACTAGCCACTACAGCCGTAATTCGCCTCGCCCCCGACACGCAGGCACCCGCCTTCCTGGTCCGAGTCCGTGAATCGCTCGACACCAAGTCAATGTCGATGGGTCATTAGCCCGAACGGAATCGTACAAAATCCCAGCAATTCGCCTTACTTTGGCACAAGAAACCAAGTCAACCGCTAGTAAACTCAGTTTCAGATATGGTTTCCGCACTGCTCATCGCCTTGGCCTTCGCCGCGGCAGAAGGCCCAATTCTCCGATCGAAACCGGCGAATCTCGTCACCGAGGGGAGACCTGCCTGCGAAGCCTCGACCCGGGGAACCATGTGGCCATTGGAAGCTAACGGCAACGGCCGGGCAGCGAACCGTTTGGCGCGCGAGGATCGACTGATGGTCTGCCAAAAGGGCCCGAGGCGATATCACTGGACATTCCCCTCGGTGCATCTTCGTCAGTTGACCGAACAAGCCAGAAAGCAAGGGCGGTTACGATCGAAGTAAGTTAGGCACTAGTTCCGACCACCTCGGCTAGTTCCGAAGTCTTCGAGCGAAGCCCTTAGCGCCGTACCGGAACGACCACGGACAACCGAAGCGAATTACCCCACGCGGCTCGCCCGGATCAACTCGAAGAAGCGCTCTACATCCTGCGGACGCGTATGCACGTGCGTCGCAATCCGCATCAACGGCGACCCATAGACCCACATCTTCTCCGCCGCGGCCTTCTTCGCAAAAGCCTCAAAAAGAGGCTTGGGCATCCGAAAAGCCACCAGTCCCCCATACAGCCGATCATCCTCCGGAGTCAGTAACTCCAACTCGGGAATCCCCGCAGCCAACTTCCGCGCCCGCCTTGCCAACTCATGGATCCGGCCAAATACCCGCTCCGCCCCAATCGCTCGCGCAAACCGAATCCCCGCCCCCATCCCTTCTAACACCGCCCGGCTATTGGTCCCCACCTGCATAAACCGCGCCGCCTTCAGCCCCCGATTCGTCCACGCCTCGGTCGTTATCATCGGCCACAACCGATCCAGCATCTCGTCCCGGATGTACAGCAACCCGCATCCCGGAGGCGCAAAAAGCCACTTATGCGGGCTCCCCGCTAAAAAATCGCACTCCAACTCATCGATCCGAAACGGAATTTGCCCATGCATATGCGCCCCATCGACGACCGTCATCACCCCCTTCGCCCGCGCTGCCCGGCAGATCTCCCGCACCGGCATCACGAGGCCAGTCGTCGTCAAAATCCCGCTAAAACTCAGTACCCGCGTCCTCGGCCCAATCGCCCCGATCAATCGATCCACCAACTGCCCGCTATCCCGTGGCGGCAGCGGAATCTCCACCGTCCGCACCCGCAACCCATGCCGGGCCTCCCGCAGCAACCACGCTCCCTTGCCCCCCGTATGCTCCTGATCCGTCATCAGAATCTCGTCGCCGCTTACCAAATCCAGCCCCTGCGCCACCATGCCCATCGCCTCGGTCGCGTTGTGTGTAATCGCTAAATTCTCAAACGAACAACCCAAATAACCCGCCGCCTCCTTCCGATGCGACTCCATCAGCTCGTACCCCCAGCGCGGATACTCGCTTCCCATCATCCCCGCGCCCCGCTCCAGATACTCCTCCACCGCCGCCACCACCGGCCGCGGAGCCACCCCCAGCGAACCGTTGTTCATGTAAGCGCGCCAATCCGGCAGTAGAAATTGCTCTTCTCGCAGCCGCTTCCAATAAGCCTCCGGCGCCGCCTCTAGCAGTTTTAAATCCGGCATCGGTACCACGGCTCCGGCTATCGCGCTCAACAAACTTCGGCGTTTCATAGGTAGGATTTTAGCGCGGTACAAGCTAGCGCCGCCCGTTTCTAAAATCCCCCTTTCAAACCGTGCGTGCCGTTTTCCGGCACACGGCTTACCGATGATCTTCTTGCTGTGGCTTGCGCCGGGTATTTCACGGTGCCCATATCAACGTGTCCAGTCCCATCCCGTGTAGCTGATCGCCAGTGAATGGCGCGCGCTTCGTGGGTCGTTGTCCGCCGCGCCGATACTGCCAGCGTCGCAAGCTCCGCACCACAAAACCGTCCATCTTGTTAAACTCCCGGTCGGCGTTCCCCGTCCGGAAATAGTTCCCCCAGCCGCGAAGTACGGGTGTCAGTTCCGCAACGATCTGCTTCACATCCTTCCCGCTCTGCCGCTTACTGGTC
>JBBRIO010000575.1:0-3527 GCA_038220855.1 Bryobacterales bacterium
AGCGGGGCAGCCGCATTGGCTGGGCGGGCGCGGGCCGAGGTGGTGGAGTACTGGGACATGGCGACGATTACGGCGCGGCTGGCGGAGAGTTATCGGGAGGCGGTGAGGGAGAAACGCCGGGCTGAATTGTGAATCAATTCAGGGGATGCGGGCTCTCGGTGAAATTTTCGCCTTGTGTTGGGCGGGCGTGGCGATTCAGGGCGGCCTGCTCGCGGCGTATGCGGCGGGGATGCCGGTGGTGTTGTTGGCGGTTGGGGCGGAAGGCTTGGCAGATGGGGACGGCGAGACGTGTCTGCTGGGGGAGAGTTATCGGGAGGCCATGGGGGAGAAACGCCGGGTTGAATTGTGAAACAATCCAGGGCATGCGGGCGCATAGTGAAATTCTAGCCTTGTGTTGGGCGGGCGTGGCGTTGGCACAGTCGCCGGCGCTTGATCATTTCGAGACGAAGATTCGGCCAGTGTTGGTGGCGCGATGTTACGGCTGCCACAGCGCGGGGGCGGCGGCGATTCAAGGCGGCCTGCGCCTGGATTCGACGGCGGCGATGCAGCGCGGTGGCAACTCGGGGCCGGTGGTGTTAGCGGGCGATGCGGATGGCAGCGTGCTGATTCGGTCGATTCGGCGGACGGATAAGAGTTTGCAGATGCCGCCGGGGCCGGGGCTGAGCAAAGAGGTGGTGGCGGATTTTGAGCGTTGGGTGAAAGACGGCGCGGTGATGCCGATGGACGCGGCGCCAGTGCGGGCGAAGGCGGGGAAGACGCTGTGGTCGTTGCAGAAGCCGGTGCGGCAGCCGGGAAGTATTGACGATTTCGTGAAGAAGGGTTTGGCGGAGAAGGGCCTGGCGATGTCGTCCGAGGCAGACCGGCGGACCTTGATTCGGCGGGTGAGTATAGACGTGACGGGATTAGCGCCGACGGCGGCGGAGACGGAAGCCTTTATGGCGGACCGTTCGCCGGATGCGTATGGAACGTTAGTTGATCGGCTGTTGGCGTCGCCGCATTACGGCGAACGATGGGGCCGGCATTGGCTGGATGTGGCGCGGTATGCCGACTCGGTGAACGATTCCGTGAATGCGGGGCAGCGGTATCCGTGGAGCTACACGTATCGGGATTGGGTGATTTCGGCGTTGAACGCGGACATGCCGTACGACCAGTTCGTGCTGTACCAACTGGCGGCGGATCGGGTGCCGAATGTGGACAAGAAGCACTTGGCGGCGCTGGGATTCATTCGACTGGGACGGGAGTTTCCGAAGAGCCAGCCGGAGACGGTTGACGATCGGATCGATGCTTCGACCCGCGGCCTATTGGGATTGACCGTGGCGTGTGCCCGCTGCCATGACCATAAGTACGACCCGATTCCGACGAAGGACTACTATTCGCTCTATTCGATTTTTTCGAATCTGCGGGAGCCGGAGGAGCTGCCCGTATTAGGGAAGGCCGCGGAGCCGACGGTGTACGCCGCGAGGCTGGCGAAGATCCGGGCGGCGCAGGACGAGTATCGGAAACGGCGGCACGCGGAGATGGTGGCCTTCTTTCAGACGCAGGATGCCGAGTATCAGAAAGCTACGGTAGATGCCAAGGGGTTATCGAATCCGGAAATTGAAGAGCTCGTGCGGCAGCGGCAGTTGAACCTGCACGTGTTGAATCGCTGGCGGAAAGAGGTAGCGAACCCGTCGGCGGTACCGCTGGCTGAATTCGAGCAGATCTATACCGAAGGCGACAGCAACAACACGCGGGCGCTCCGGGTGCGCTACAACACGATGTTGGCGCAGGCTGCCTATGACGGCGCGGTGCCGCGGGCGATGGCCATCGAAGACGTGCCGGAGCCGGTGGCGGCGCATGTGTTTGTCCGCGGGAATGCGAACAACCCGGGAGCGTTGACGCCGCCGCATGCGCTGACCTGTTTGGGCGGGGGCGAGGACAACGCGTTTCGGGAGGGTTCGGGGCGATTGGAGTTTGCGCGGTCGGTGGTCGATAAGGTGAATCCGTTGACGGCACGAGTAATCGTGAACCGGGTTTGGATGCACCATTTCGGCATGGGCCTGGTGCCGACACCGAGCGACTTTGGATTTCGCGGGGATTTGCCTTCGCATCCGGAACTGCTGGATACGCTGGCGGTGGAGCTGATGCAAAGCGGTTGGTCGTTGAAGAGGTTGCATCGGCGGATTCTGACTTCGGCGGTGTATCGGCAGGGGAGTGGGAACAATGAGGCGGCGCGGGCGGTGGATCCGGAAAACCGGCTGCTGTGGCGGATGAATCGGCGGCGGCTGGAGATTGAGAGCTTGCGGGATAATATGCTGCTGGCGGCGGGTAGGCTGGATCGGGGTGTGGGTGGGTTGCCGTTTTCGCTGGCGGCCTTGCCGTCGTCGCCGCGGCGGTCCGTGTATGGTTTCGTCGAACGGGGAAGGATCCCGGCGATGTTGAGCGCGTTTGATTTCTCGTCGCCGGATCAACATGCTCCGCTGCGGTTTGTGACGACGGTGCCACAGCAGGCGCTGTTCTTTTTGAACAGTCCTTTTGTGATGGAGCAGGCGGTGCGGGCGGGGGCCGAGGTGAAGAGCCGCGAGGCCGACGCGCAGGTGGGAGAGCTCTACAGGGCGATTTTAGGGCGGAGCCCGGCGGCGGGGGAGTTGGCCGCGGGGGTTCGTTTTGTGAGCGGCGAGACGGAGAAGCTGGCTGCGACGGAGACGGGCGCTTGGCAGTACGGGGTGACGGAGAGAGGCCGGTTCACGGCGTTTCCGGTTTTCAACGCGGACCGGTGGCAGGGCGGTTATGCTTCGCCGGCAGGGGCTTTTAGTAAAGCATTTTTGCGAGCGACGGGCGGGGAGCCGGGAGATACGACAGCCGTGACGCGGCGGTGGGTGAGTCCCGAGACGGTTACGATTGCGATCGACGGCTCGCTGCGGCACAATCAGGGAGCGGTGCCCTACGGGGACGGGGTGAGAGGGCGGGTGGTTTCTTCGCGGCAGGGGGAGCTGGCGAGTTGGGTGGTGAACGGATCTTCGGCCGAGACGAAGATGGCGGGGATCAAGGTGGAGAAGGGCGAGACGCTGGACTTTATCGTGGATCCGCGGAAGGACCCGGAGAGCGATGGCTTCAACTGGGCGCCGACCGTGAAAGCGGCGAGCCAAAGTTGGAGCGCCAAAGATGATTTTGCGGGGCTGCCGGCGGCGCGGCCGAACGTGCTGGCGCGGCTGGCGCATGTGTTGTTCCAAACCAACGAATTTGCTTTTGTCGAATGAAACCCAAAGAATTTCTGATCACACGGCGCGAGATGCTGACCCGATGCGGGATGGGGATGGGGGCGCTGGCGCTGACGTCCGAGTTGCAAGGGGCGAAGCGGCCGCCGCTACCGTTCAAAGCCAAGCGGGTGCTGCACCTTTTTATGAACGGAGGCGTTTCGCATGTCGACACGTTTGACCCGAAGCCGCAGTTGACGAAGTTTGGGGGCAAGCCGATTCCGATTACGTTGAAGACCGAGCGGCGGACCGGGTCGGCGTTTGCTTCGCCGTTCTCTTTTAAGCCGTACG
>JBBRIO010000576.1:0-3521 GCA_038220855.1 Bryobacterales bacterium
TCAACACGGCCGAGGAAGCGCGCCAAGCGGTGAGTTGCACGCGCTATCCGATGGCGGGGACGCGGAGTGTGTATTTCCCCCAACGGTCGATGAACAAAGCCGGTTTGCTGGGCTATGCGGGCGCGGCGAACGACAACATGATTGTCGCGCTGCAGGTGGAGACGGCTTCCTGCATTGAGAACATGGCGGAGATCGCGGCGGTGCCGGGCGTCGATATGCTGTTCCTGGGCCAGAATGATCTTTGCATGTCGATGGGCTTATACGTGAAGTATGAGTTCCCGCACATGTACACGTCGCCCGAGCTGCTGGCGGCGACGAACACGCTGATCGCTGAGGCGGGCAAAAACAAAGTGATCCTGGGGATCTTCCTCTTCGGCACGTCGCGGGTGGGCGAGTTCCTGGAGAAGGGCTTTACGTTTTTGAGCGTGGGCAATGATCTGCACCATGTGCTGACGCAGGCGGGCGCCTATGTGAAGGACATGGAAGGCATTGCGGCGGAAAAAGGCAAGGGCTGGCAGCGGCGGCCGTCGGCGCTGATTTAGCGAGTGCCGGGTCGGCACCGCTAACCCGCAGGCGTTGCAACTGTTAACATCGACGAATGGTACAGCGGAAGCTAGGAGTGGTGCACAGCCTGCACCGATATCCGGTGAAATCCATGGCGGCTGAGGTGCTGAACTCCTCAACCGTCTCCTGGCATGGACTGGCGGGAGATCGTCGGTGGGCGTTCATTCGGGCAGGAATGGAGCGGAGTGGATTCCCTTGGCTTACCATTCGTGAGAAGCCTGATCTATGGCGCTACCAGCCGTACTTTGTGGATCCATCGGATGCAGAAGGGTCCAAGACCTTGGTGAGAACTCCCGAGGGAGACGAACTGGAGGTTACCGACCCTGAACTGACGCGGCGCTTAGGCGATGGTGTTCGGGTGATGAAGGTATACAGCGGGATTTTCGATACCTTCCCTTTGTCGTTCCTGACGGTGCAAAGCGTGGAAGGCCTATCGAATCTGGTGGGGCAAGCGCTGCTGCCGTTGCGGTTTCGTCCCAATATCCTGATCGACGCGAGTGAAGCGGCTCCCTATCCGGAAGACGGGTGGCAGGGGGCTATCTTGCGCATCGGGGGTTTGCGCTGCCGGCTCAATAAGCGTGACCAACGATGCGCGATCGTCAACGTGGATCCTCTGGACCCCGCCTCGGCTAACCCGGGCGTTCTTCGGGCCATCGCGAAGGAGCGGGGTGCCTTTTTCGGCATGTACGGTTCCACTGTTGAGCCCGGCGCAATATCCGTGGGCGACGCCGTGACGTTGGAAACGTAGGCTGTCAGTATTTCCATCCTAGGTAATAGGGCGTTCGCCCGAACCGGCCATGGCGACGCGGACGCGGACGGAGGGCTTCTTGGTGGCCAGAGGGCGGAGTTCCATCAAGCGTTGGCCGGTGAAGCCGCAGGGGCAGGGCGCGCCGGTGAGTGCGCCGGTGAGGTTGGCCTGGAAGCCGGTGGCTAAGCGCGCCACGGGAAAGACGGTGTTGGCGAGGCTGGTGACGATCAGCTCATTGGTATCGGCGGCGACCTCAAAAACGGCTTGGATGGGGTCGATGTGGAGGCCGGAGTGGGCCGCGCATTCGCGGGCGAGAACTTCGTGGCGATGGCCGAGGAAATGCTCTTCGACGCCGACGCGGTAGGCGGTCCAGAATTGGTCACGGTCGGCGTCGGTGAGCAGGCCGGTATCGCCGAACGGCAAGCCGGTGAAGGCGACTATGGGTCGGCGGAGGGAAGGGAAGCGGGCACCGCTGTTCAAGACGTTGACGGCCATGCGGCGCAGCATGGTGACGGGTCCGGCGAGGCACTCGGGGCGGAGTTTCTCAAGTTCCGTGCTCCAGCCATCGGGGAAGCACACCACATTGTGGGTTTCGATGAAGCCTTCCATTAGGATGGCGGTGCGGGGCGGAGGGTGAAGGGGATAGTCGAAGTGACGGAAGCCGGTTTCGGCCGAGGCCGGGTTGAGGTGCTGTTCGCGGCGCAGGAAGTACTCGTCGCGGGGAATGACGGGGAAGCTTTGGAGGAGCGTTTCCGGGAGCGGGTGGCTGGTGACCTCGGTGGCGAGTTGCTGGCAGCCGGGCAGTTGCCGACCGGCGGCGGTGGCGAGCGCCATCTGCATCAGGTCGCGAATTCTTTCCTGGCGGGTGGCCAGAACTTTGCGGTTCACTTTGGGGGATCGACTGGACTTGGCCCCGGAGGGGGTCCAGCGAATAACGACACGCATATGTTCTCCCTAGTATGGTCGCTAAGGCGGGCTATTTTTCTCTTAACTTTCGATTTCTGTTCTAGTTTTCACAAAAATCGTTGAAATTGTCAACAAGTACTTGCCGGGCGACGGAGGCCTTGACGCGGAGAGTTTGGAGGGCGCCGACTTGGGCGGTGGCGACGGCGGAGTTCCAGCCACGGGGAAAAAAGGACGAGTCCGAGCCAAAGAGCAAGCGGTGGGGGCCGACGATGGCGAGGGACTCGCTGAATACGGTGGCGAGGTCAACGGGAGAGTCGTTCGTCGCTATCCAGCTGTTGCTGGAGGAGGTGTCGAGGTAGACGTTGGGGCAGGCTTGAGCGACGGCGAGCGACTCGCGCCAGAGTCCGGAGCCGAAGTGGGGAATGACGAAGTTGGTGCCGGGAAACTCGAGCGCCAGGGGCTGTAAATCGAGGGGGTTGGAGTACTGATGGCTGAAGTTCGAAGGTAGATCGAGCTTGCCGCGGACGCCGACGCTGAGGTGGCCGCAGTGGACAAAGAAGCGAATGCCGGGCAGGGCTTGGAGGAGAGCCTTTACCGAATCATGCTGGATGGGATAGCCGTGCATGGCGGGGAAGAGGCAGACCATGGCGAGGCTGGCCTTTTCAGCCAACGGCGCGAGTTGGGCGAGCGTGGCCGGGTCGAGCGGATTGGCCATGGCGGCGCCCCAGAAGCGGTCGGCGTGGGCGGTGACGGCGGCGGCGACCGACGCAACATCGCCGGGCAGGCTGGCGATGAGCATGGCCTGAGCGACGCCATGGCGGTCGAGATCCTGAATCCAGCGTTGAGCAAAAAGAACGGGATCTTCGGAGGGGCGTTCCCAGCCGAGGATCCCGTAAACGGAGTCGAGGTCAGTCTGCTTCTGCTGCGCCAGGAGCGAGAAGAAGCGATGCGAAAAGAAGTGCACGTGGGCATCGGCCACCGGCAGATCGCCCCACGGAGTTCGCAATCCTATTCGCCGCCGACTGCAGAGGCGCTCAGCATCTGCTCGCGAGCGGGCGGGCCCGGCAGCTTGGTTAAGCCGGCGGCCAGGGCCAACTGCGTGAGGCCAGCGACATTGTTGACGGCCAGCTTCTTCATCATCGTTTTGCGGTAGCTGCGGACGGTCTGCAAGCCTAAGGCGAGCATCACGGCGATTTCCTTGCTGGTTTTGCCTTCGGCCACCAAGCGGAGTACCTGCAGTTCGCGAGGCGAAAGACCCTCAAGCGCCGACGGCAAGGGCTTGGCGTCGAGGTCGCCCTTTTGA
>JBBRIO010000577.1:0-3518 GCA_038220855.1 Bryobacterales bacterium
GAACAAAGCGGTGAAGTTCAAAGACTCGGTGTTCGGGGACCAGTACAAGAAAGCGGACGAGATTGAGGACTTTGCGTTGTTGCGGTCGAACGGGATGCCGACGTACCACATGGCATCGTGCGCGGACGATGTGGACCTGAAGATCGACCACATCATTCGCGGGCAGGACCATCTGACGAACACGTTTAAGCACGTGTTGATTTTTGAGGCGCTGGGCGGGGTGAAGCCGAAGTTTGCGCATTTGCCATTGCTGATTGCTCCGGACGGGGCGAAGCTGTCGAAGCGGAAGCATGGGCCGGTGGTGAGCGTGACGACGTATCGGGATGCCGGCTTTTTGCCGCAGGCGTATATCAACTTTTTGTGTTTGCTGGGCTGGTCGCCGAAGAACAATCGGGAGCAGATGTCGCGGCAGGAGTTGATAGACGCGTTTACGTTTGGCGGGGTGAACCGTTCGAATGCGGTGGTGAATTTTTCCGAGGCGGACCCGATTGACCCGAAGGCGCAATGGCTGAATGGACAGCATTTGCGGACAGTGGCGCTGGAAGAGTTGTTGCCGATGGTGCGGGCTCGGATAACGGCTGAAGGGTTGGCGATTCCGGAGGAGCGGTTCGGGTTGATCGTGGAGACGATTCGGGCGCGTTATACGTCGCTGCATGATTTTGTGGTGAAGGGCCGGCCGTATTTTGCGGATGATTTTGCGATGGAAGCGGCGGCGGGGGAGCGGCTGGACGAGCCGGAGGCGCGAGAGTTGCTGCGGGAATTGGGGGCGCGGATGGAGGCGTCGGCGGAGTTTACGGAGGCGTCGGTGGAGCAGGTTTTGCGGGATTTGGCGACGGAGAAGGACGTGAAGCCGGGGGTGTTGATCAACGGTTCGCGGGCGGCGTTGACGGGGCAGGCGGTGGGGCCGAGCGTGTTTCATTTATTCATGGCGATGGGCCGGGAGCGGTCGGTCGCGCGGTTGAAGGGAGTTTAAGCGATGATTATTTTAGGACTCGGCGGACTACGGAACGACCCGGCTTGCGCGTTGATTCGCGATGGCGAGTTGGTAGCGGCGGTGGAGCAGCGGAAGGTGGCGCGGCGGGCGATGTTAGACGAGTTGCCGCTGGAGGCGATTCGGACCTGCCTGGAGATAGCCGGGTTAGAGAGCCGCGATGTGGACGTGGTGGCGGTGGCGCGGCCGTTTGGACCGGGGCCGGAGTCGGAGACGCACTTGGAGATTCGGCACTTGTTTCCGGGGGCCCGGATTTCGGTGGTGGAGCATCATAAGGCACACGCGGCGTCGGCGTTTTTGTACTCGGGGTTCACCGAGGCGACGGTATTGACGTTGGACCGGTTGGGGGACTTTCGTTGCGGCGGCAAGTGGAAAGCGGCCGGGGCGACGATGCAGTTGGAGCAGGAGCTGTACTTCCCGGATTCGATTGGGGATTTGTATGGCCGGGTGACGGAGTTGTTGGGGTTTACGCCGAACGCGGACGAGCACAAGGTGCAGTGGTTGGCGACGGCGGGGCAGCCGGTTTATCAGAGTTTGTTTGAGCAGATATTGCCGCGGAGCGAGGATTGGCTGAAGGCGGGGGAGCGGAGTTATTTTGACGGGGCTTGGTTCAGCAGCAAGTTTTATCAGGCTCTGGGGCTGGCGGATGGAGTGGCGATTCCGGAGCGTTTGAAGGCCGACGTGGCGGCGAGTTTGCAGGCCGCGGTGACGGGGATGGTGCTGCACCTGGCGGGGCGGGGGGAGAACCTTTGTTTGGCCGGAGGCTTGTTTTGGAATGCGCTTCTCGTGGAGGCGCTGGAACGGAGCGGGGCTTACGAGCGGGTGTTCGTGCAGCCGGCGGCGGGCAATACGGGGACGGCGCTGGGGGTGGCGGCGATGGCTTGGAATGGGCCGGTTTCGCTGGGCGATTTTTGTTTAGGGCCGGAGTATTCGACCGGACAGTTCAAGCAGGTGCTGGAGAACTGTAAGTTGAATTTCAAGATGCTGCTGACGACGGATGCAATTGTGGGGACGGCGATTGAGCAGTTGCAGCAGGATAAGATTTTGGCTTGGATGCAGGGCCGGATGGAGTTTGGGTCGCGGGCGTTGGGGAATCGGAGCATCCTGGCGAGTCCGGTGAACCCGTACTCGACGGAGAATTTGAACAGCTTTATTAAGCATCGGGAGCCGTTCCGAAAGTTTGCGGCGAGCGTGCCGGCGGAGATGGCGGGGGAGTATTTTGAGGTGGGGGCGAACGCGCGCTTTTTGGCGAGCGTGAGCCGGGTGCGGCCGGGGTATCGGGAGAAGTTTGCGAGCGTGATTTTGGGTGGGGACTACGTGCGGGTGCATACCGTGGCGGAGGAGGACAATCCGTTGTACTGGCGGCTGCTGCATGCGGCGGCGGAGCCGTTTGGGTTGCCGGTGCTGTATAACACTTCGTTCAATTTGTTCGGCGATCCGTTGGTTTGTACGCCGCGGGACGCGGTGCGGAGTTTTTATTCGTCGGGGATTGACGCGATGATTGCGGGGTACTTTTTCCTGGAGAAATAGGCGGGTCGGCCGGTTGTCGCCTTCGAATGCTTCGGGTCTCCGGGGTGAGACTTCCGCCAGTCGGGACGGATCCGTGGCTGGTACCCGTCTTCCCTACGTTGCGAGACTTCATGCGCGCTATCCGTTGGACCCTCGCCCGCAGCCCGGTCGATAGTTGCCAAAGTGTGCCATTTCTGGCACCCTAAATTGTGATCGACCGCTCCAAGAAACTCGCGGCGTCCTTCTATGAAAACGTTAACGGGCGACAGCCGGTCAGGGAGTGGATCTTGGAGTTGTCTCCGGAGGATAGAAAAGGCGTAGGACGCGACATTCAGAAGGTCGAATTCGGCTGGCCGCTTGGCATGCCATATTGCCGCAGTCTGGGCGACGGCCTTTGGGAAGTTCGAAGCAACCTAGCCGATGGAAAAATTGGTCGCGTGATTTTCTGTGTGGAGCGGGAACGCATCGTGCTGCTGCACGGCTTCATTAAGAAAACGCAGAAGACCCCCGCGCAGGATTTGACACTCGCGATGAAGCGCATGAAAGAGGTGAGTTGAGATGGCAGACAAAAAGAAAGGAAAGGTCGGTTCTTCTTTCGACGGCTTTTTGGCCGAGCAAGGGATTCTCGAAGAATGCGAGGAACAGGCGATTAAGCAAATTCTCGCTGATCAGATCAAAGCCGCGATGGAGAAAGATCACCTCACGAAAGGGGCCATGGCAGTGCGAATGCAGACTAGCCGTAGGGCTCTCGACCGCCTTCTCGATCCAACAAACACCAGTGTTACGCTCCACACGCTCCAACGTGCCGCTGTGGCCGTCGGACGGCAACTTCGGCTCGAACTAGTCTAGAGAAGAAGTCGTTGCGTGGAGTCGTCTTAGGACTTGTCTAGAAATAAACTAGCCGATTTCGGAGGCGCTGCGAGGGCGAATCTGGTAGTTCCATTCGCCGTGGAATTTGTCGCGGTGGATATTGATGCGTTCAAGTTCCTCGTCGGAGACTTTGATACCAGCCTGATAG
>JBBRIO010000578.1:0-3505 GCA_038220855.1 Bryobacterales bacterium
AGTCGGTGACGAGTTGGCCGACGCCGTCGCTCGGGATGAAGAGAGTTTTGCCATCCCGGGTCATGGCGAGGCCATGGGGGAAGCGGGCGAGGGGATGCTGCTGGCCCTCCGGCCTGAGTTGGCGACCGTTGGGAAGGGTGGTGAGGCCGGCGGGGTTGTGGGTGGCGTAGGTGTCGACGGCGGGGGCGTGAAGAAAGGGTTGGCCCCACGCGGAGGATGCCAGGAGGAGTGCGGAGAAGAAGGGGAATAGAAAAGTTGGAAAGGTCATATCGGGCATCTTGAGAACAGCGAATACCAGGGTAGCGGAAGAGGGATAAGCGGAGGGGGCGAGTCTGCGAGAATGAAGCTTGATGCTCGAAAAGGCAGCAGCAAGGCTGTGGCGGGTTTTGAACTCGGCCGAAATCGAATTCGTGATTGTGGGTTCGGTGGCGAGTTCATTGGCCGGGGAAGCACGTACCACGCAGGACGTTGACATCCTGGCGGTGATTCGGTCCGAGCATATAGCGCTGTTGCGGACTGCTTTGAGCGGAAGCTACTACTTTGACGCGGATTCGGCTGAGGAGGCGTTGCGCAGCAATCGAGCGTTCCGTATCATTGCGCTCGAAGGGTTGTTGAAATTCGATTTTTTTCCAGCCAATGATGATTTTGCCCTGAGTCAACTGAGCCGTAAACGGTTCTTGACCGTTCCATTTCTATCGGCCGATCCGATACCCGTGGCGACGGCGGAAGACACGATTTTGGCGAAGCTGCGTTCGTACGTCGAGGGCGGAAGCCTGTCGAGCCGGCAGTGGCGAGACATCGAAGGGATTGTACGGGTGCAGGAAGAACGACTTGACCGGAAGTACTTGTGGGATTGGGCGATTCGGCTTGGTTTGGAAGATTTGCTAGAGCGATTGGAGATAAGCTGATTCTAGTGTCTCATTCAGCCCCCAGCCCCAGTAGAGACACGCACCCCGAAGCTGACCGGTGGCTTCTTGAGCGGCTTCGGTCCCTCGACCCCGCAGAGCGGCTTCGTCAAGTTTTCGGAATGATCGAGTTCGGCTTCCAGTTGGAAACAAGCGGACTTCGCTTGAGAGAACCGGAACTCACTGGGCTCGCCTTTGACCAACGTGTGGCTGTGATTCGGTTTGGACGGGAGTTGGGCGGCAAAGTGGCTGAAGCTCTTGCCGAGCGAGCAGAGCGGGCCGACGGGTAGCCGGGGCAGAAGCATCCAGCTATTTGAGGTCGCTCATTGCCCGGGCGAGTCCTTGATGTAAGGGGGCTACTTGGCTGCCTTGAAAATGGATTCACTGGCTCCGTTTTGATGGATCGCGAGGATGAGTCTGGGAGAGGGGGCCGAGCCACACAGGTTCCGCGCTAATCTGATCGGGTGGCCAATCTCACAGTAGTAATCCCCGATGATGTCCTGGAAGCGGCCCGCATCCTGGCGATACGCCAGGAGACGAGCGTGATTCAGATCGTGCGGGAGTACTTGGAAGCGGTGGTGAAGGTTGACGTTCGTCGTGTGGGGGCGCGGGAGCGGCTAGCGAGTTCGGCACTGCGGTACGAGGCGGGTACGTTTTTGCGGGATGAAGTGTAGGAAGGGTGAGGGGCTGGCGTTCGTTGACACGAACAGTCTGGTGTATTCGTAATCGAGCGGTGTAGGGGAGCGCGACGGGCGTGGTGCGGGGTATGATGGCGGAGGATCGGTTGGCCTGGAGCAAGCAGGTGGTGCGGGAGCTGTACGTGACGCTGACGCGGAAGGATCACCGGCTGGGAGGAGCGACCGGTGCGGAGCTTGCTGTCGGACTTGGCGGAATGGCCGTATGTGCGCGTGGACGCGGGGCTTGTGGCGGAGCCGGGCCGGCGCTGCGACGAGTCCATGATCTCGTTTTGAGATGGCTTGATTCTAGTTTCGGCGGAAAGGATGGGCTCGAAGGTAGTCTATTCGGAAGATTGGAACGGTAGTCAGGAGTATGGCTTGGTGCGGGTGGTGAATCCGTTAGTGGAGTAAGTTCGGGGGGGAGCGAATCTGGAGTGGTCAGGGACGAATCGGGAGCAACGGGAGTTCGCGGAAGTGCGCATCCCGGGTGAGGAGAGTGCAACCGTGCTCGAAGGCCGAGGTGGCAATCCAAACATCGTTACGGGGAATAGGACGGCCTTTCGCGATCAGGAAAACATCGATTTCGGCATATCGCTCGGCGGTTTGCGCAGTGACGTCGACGATGGCGACGGATGGTTTCGCGAGGAATGCCTGGAGCTGGCGCGTGTTTTCGTCGTTTCGATTACCGCGGAGGAATCCACTGCGTAGCTCTCCAATAACGACCGCTGGGATTAAGATTCGGCTAGCCCGAGCCATGAGGGCGAGAATCTCGGGATCGACGCGCATAAGACCGGAGTACCCGGAGGTGTCGAGGAGGATGGTCACGATGGCCAGTCGATGGGGTCGACGGTCCGCATGGATAGCAGCGCAGCTTCAAATTCGTCGGCGGCCTCAGGAGTCCAGACTCCGGCAAATTCGTCAAAATCAGAATTCCTCGACGGCGGGTTAACGGCTAGCGCGAGCAACTGAATGGCGGCGCGGGTGAGACTAATGCCTTCGCTTTTGCTTTTTTCGACGATTGCTCGCTCCAAGTCAGGGGGTAGATTTCGCAGCGAGATGGTCATAAGAGAAGGGTAGCCACTTTCTGCTCCCTTTTGATGCAAAGTACGATGCAAGGGGTTGGCGGGCGACCTCCCAAGCGCCGACGCTTCTTGAGGGTTATCAAACCGCACGCGCTGTCTGGGATGAGCAACGGGATATTCCCCAGGACGCAAGCGACATAAAGGGACTGCGGACGTCGACGGTGGAGTTCTTTCATGCCCGGTCGAAGTGTCGCATTTTGACTCTTCAATCCGGCCGTCGATCTGCCTCTAAGACCTGGAGGCAGAATGGCAACGAGTGTTTCGTGAACTTGGAATTGCAGCAGAAAACCGTGCAAGTCTCAAACTCCTTAGAAAAAGAATGGACCTAACTCGTTGATGTTTCGGGACTTAAAATTCCGAGAGGTGGGTTTTTTTAGGCGGCCCTTCCCGCTTGGCGCGTTTGGCACCCTGTTTCATCCCCTTGGGTGCCGTTTTGGAGTACCCGGAATCGAGCTTCAGAACAGATTTCCGGACGGTAACCTTATATAACCAAAGCAGCGAAAAAGCCGCAGATGGCGGTGTGGCCTGATTTTTCACGCCGACGTCATCAGTGACATAGACTGAACGTGATGGTTCCGACCAAAACTCTGATCACATTGTTCGCCGTCTCCTGGCTGCAGGCATTGCCGGCAGTTGCTCGTTCTCATGACACCGTGACGGATTGCGGCGGGGCGGCGGTGGCGAATAGCGTGGGGCGGTTAATTGAGATAAACAGCAGCCCGGCGAACCGGCGGACCCATGCTTTTGATGCGATGGGGCGTGTAGTTCGGAGCAGGCATGTGGTCAACGGCACAGGCGGGGGCACGTTTGAGTTTCCGAACTATAGTTACGATCTGGCGGG
>JBBRIO010000579.1:0-3495 GCA_038220855.1 Bryobacterales bacterium
GAAGAGGGCGAGTAGGTTTTCGCAGAGAGAGGGGAGATGGACGGTGGATTTTTCGAGGGTCAGCAGGCCGGCCTCGACTTTCGACAGGTTGAGGATATCGTCGACGATGCCGACGAGGTTTTCGCCGGATTGCTGGATAACGGTAACGAGTTGGCGCTGGTCCGGGGTCAAGGAGGAGGATCCGAGGAGTTGGACGGCGCCGAGGACGCCGTTCATGGGGGTCCGGATTTCGTGGCTCATCGTGGCGAGGAATTCCGTTTTGGCGCGGTTGGCGGCGTGGGCAGCTCGCATGGCGCTTTCGAGTTTTACGGTGCGCTCTTCCACCTTGTTTTCGAGGAGCCGGGTGCGTTGCTTGGCTCTTTGGTGTCGTTGCCAGGCGATTGCTCCAAAGGCGGCCCCGACGAACAATACGGCTAAGGCGCGGACCCAGCCGATTTGATAGTAAGCAGGTTCGATTGTAAGGGCCATGCGGAGGGGTTGGCCGTTCCACTCGCCAGCTTGGCTGGAGGTTTGGAGCACGAACTGATATTCGCGAGGTGGGAGATTGGTGTACTGCGCGGTGCGGCGCTCGTTGCAGGGGAGCCAGTCGGGATCGAAGCCCCGCATTTGAAGGCGGCAAAAGTCGCCGCCGAGGGGATCGAGCCGAACGGTTTGGAAGACGAACTCGAGCTTCTTGCTGCCGGGGGGAATGGGTTGTCCGGCGTTGAGGTTTTGGGGGTTGCCGTCGTTACTAACACGAAGGAGAAAGGCGGCAGGGGGGCGGGGGATTCTTTCGAAGTCGGCGGGGTTAACGGAGACGAGACCGCGCAAGCCGGGGAACCAGATGTGGCCTTGGTGGTCAGTGGCTCCGCTGGCGGAGGTGACGAGTCCGAAGTTGGTGGTGGGGAGGGATTGGGCTTCGCCGAATCGTTCGACGAGGAGGGGTGCCTGGCCGGCGGCGGCCGCGGCGAGGGCCTGTTGGCGGGCGAAGCGGACGAGGCCGAGCCGGGTGGCGCACCAGATTTTGCCGAAGCGATCGAGGCTGATGTGGAAGACCTGATCGGTGGGGAGGAGGGCCGTGAGGGTGAGAAATCGCTTTTCTTGGGGGGAGTAGATTTCGAGTCCGGAGGTGGTGCCGATCCAGAGCAGGCCCGCGTGGTCGACGGTAATGCTGTACCAGGCGCGGGCGCGGGCCGCCGGGGCGTTCTCGGCGCGGCGGTAGACGTCACCGTCGAGCCAATGGAGGCCTTCATACTGTGCGAGTGCCCAGACGCGGCCTTGTGCGTCGCGGATAAACTGGCGCAGGCGTCCGGGTCCAGTGAGGGTGTCGACGGCCCAGGACTCGGCACTGGCGGAGCGTGGCTGGCGGCGGAGGCGATAGTTGCCGGTGCTGTTCGAGTAGAGAATTTGATCGGGAGAGGGAGCGAACAGAGAGGGCAGGGAGCGAAAGGTGATGGGGGTCTGGATCGGCAGCGGGCGCACGCCGCGTCGATCGACAACGAAGAGGCCGAGGGTGCCGGCGGCGAGGATGCCTTCGTCGGGGTGGGGCAGGAGGGTTTGGGTTTCAGCGATGGAGAGCTGGTTGTAGGCGGCGGCGACTCGGCCATCGACGATGCGGACGAGGCCGGAGTTGCGGAGGCTGCCCCAGACTTGCCCTTGGTGGTCGACGGCGACGCCGGTGAGATGACTTTCGGGGAGGCCATCGTGGCGGGTATAGATGCGGAAGTTGCCGGGACTGAGCCGATAGAGGTTGCCCCAGCGGCCGCCGAACCAGATGTTGCCGTGAGGGTCTTCGTCAATGGTGGCAAGGCTCTCTTCGTCATCCTTCCCGACGGCGACGGACTCCAGGCGCTCGCCGCAGAGCCGGGCGACGGAGGAAGCGGCCAAGCCCATCCAGATGCAGCCGTCGCGGTCTTCGCGCAGGGCGAGGATTTCGTCGTGGGGCAGATCCCAGTGCTGGCTCTGGCCATCCCGCCATCGATACATGCCTTTGGTTGTAGCGATCCAGACGAAGCCGTCGCGGCCGACGAGGACGCGGCGGGGCGAGGCCGGCGGGGCGAATTCGAAGGTCCATTCAGTGGCGGCGGGGAGGGCGTGATAGAGCTTTCGATCGCTCATAATGGCCCAGAGTCCGCCGCTCTGGTCGCGGGCGCTGAGAAGGATTTGGGTGCCGGCAGGGGCCGAGAGGATCGGCTGTTCGTTGAAAGTTGTGGCTGCTAAGTCAGTAGCGTCGAGAGTGCCCAGGATGCCGGCATCCGGCTGGCGAAGAACCGCGATTCGTTTCCGGCGGGTGACCTCGATGCCCGAGCCCGTGTGAGGCCTTCGCAGGGCCATGACGCCGTTCGCTTCGCGGTCGACGCCGGAGGGATCGAGGGCGGCCAGTTGGAAATTGGCAAAGCTGCCGAACCGATCCTGCACCAACCGGAAGAGGCATCCGCCGGCTGAACCGGCCCAGATGGTGCCGTCGGCATCGCGCAAGAGGGTGCTGAGAGTGGAGCTGGTGCAGTTGCCGGTGCTCTTGGCGCGGAACGCATCGCCGAGGCGGAAGACTTCGGCCCGCTGGCCGTCGAAGCGGACTAAGCCGTGGTTGGAAGCGAGCCATACGTAGCCATCGCCTGGGGCCAGCAGATCGGCGAACGTTTCCTCTGGGATTCCGCTCTCCGCACCCCAGCGGCGGATGGAGAGGTTGGCGAGCCGTTCCGCAGCGGGAATGGCGAAGAGGAGGCTGGGCAGCGCCAGTTGGATGGAGAGGAGGGCGAGAGTTCCGACGGCTCGAACCGGGGAGCGTCTGAACATCGCGACGGGCAGGGTCAACACTCCCTATAGTATCGGCTGAATCTGGACGTAACTTTGCTAGCAGTAACGATCCACATTAAAAATTTATTGTTTTGTCGTTCAGAATATTGGTCCCGCAGCGAGAAATAGCCACATTGTTGATGTTTTGGTGATTCTGGACGGGACTTAAGGCTGGCACCCGGGGGGTGTTACGGAAAAAGAAAAACTGTATACTATCCCAAATCCGTAATTTGAGGGGATAAAAAATGACAAGATTTATGGCGGCGGCGATGCTTTGCAGCATGCTGCCTTTCGCATACGGTCAAGGCGTCACCGGCCAGATGTCGGGCACGGTGGTGGATGCTTCAAGCGGGGTGCTCGCCGGTGCGACTGTCCGGCTGACAGCGGTGGATACGAAGCAGGAGCGAAGCTTCACTACGGGTACGAACGGGGCCTTCTCGTTTACGGGATTGATTCCAGGAACCTACACGCTGAACGTCGGCATGCCGGGCTTCAAGAGCTATGTCCAGAACGGCATTCCGTTGGGGGCTCAGGAGCGGGTGGACCTTAACACCATCGCGCTGTCGATTGGTGATGTGACGAGTACGGTGGAAGTGTCGGCCGGAGCGGTGCGGGTGGCGACGGATAGTTCCGATCGCGCGATTTCAATTGGGTTGCGCCAGATTGAAGATACTCCGACGCGGGGGCGCAATCCGCTGTCGCTGATTATGACTTTGCCCG
>JBBRIO010000580.1:0-3486 GCA_038220855.1 Bryobacterales bacterium
CGTTCGAACACCAGTGCCTGGCGCTGCACCAGGCCGGGAAGGTCTCGCTTGCTTTACCGGCTTGTCGGGAAGCAGCGTTGCTTTTGCCGAGCAGTGGCTTGGCGCCGCTCGTCCGCTCGAAGATCCTTCGCAGCTTCGGCATGACGCTCGGCGACAGCAACGATTACGCGGCCGCCGAGACCAGCTTCCGGGATTCGCTTGCCCTCGCGCGGGCCGGAGGCCAGCCCAGCACGACGGCCGAGTCGCTGGAAGCGCTGGGCAGCCTTTACTTCCGGCAGGGCCGGTTTGCCGATAGCGAGGCGGCCATTCGAGAAGCCTTGGCCTTGCAGAGAAAGCTTTATCCCGAAGGGCACGCGAAGTTGGCGCGTACCCTGAACAACCTAGCGAATACGATCGCCAGCCTGAAGCAATTCCCGGAAGCCGAGAAGATCTATCGCGAGGCGCATGCGATATATGCCGAATACCTCGGCGAGGATAGTCGTGAACTGCTCGTTTCCGTATCGAACTTTGCGGTGATGCAGCAGGCGGCCGGAGATCTGGGACCGGCCGGGGAGACGCTGGTGCTGCTGGTCGAACGGCAGCGGAAAGTCTCCGGTGCTGAGTCACTGGTCTACCAACGGGCTTTGTTGAAATTGGCTTCGGTGCGACTTGAGCAAAGCCGCTATGCCGAGTCGGCTCAGTTGGCGCGGGCAGCGATGGCGGGCCTGGATCTGCAACAGCCTCCGCCTAAGATCGAGCGTGGCTACGTGCGCATCATCTACGCAGCGGCCCAGGTGGAAACAGCCCGCGGCCGCGAGGCGCTCGAGACGGCCCGCGCGGGTCGGGAACTGCTGGTCGGCGTCATGAAGCCAACCCACTGGATGAGCCAGTTCGCCGAGTCGGCGGTAGGCGTGGCGCTGGCCAGCACCGGGCAGCGGAAGGAAGCCCAGGCCGTGCTGGACCCGCTGCAGAAGCTGTTTGAGAAGAACAAGGCCGGAGGTTGGCGGGCGGAATGGGTGCGGCGGTGGTGGAAACGGAGTCACGAATGATCAAGAAGCTCGGTGCGGTTGTCGTGTTGCTAGCGTTAGGTTGGTGGGTGACCCGCACGCCGTCCAATGACCGGCCGTGGCAACCTGACGTCGCCCAGGTCGCGTGGGCAGAAATCGACGGTGATCGCGTTCGCGTCCACAAAGTTCGCAACTTCGCTTGGGGCAAGACCGAGGCCGAGTTCAACGCCCGTTGGGAGGACCGCGAGGTGAAAATTAGCGACATCCGGGGCATCGACCTGTTTGTCTCCCATTGGGGTTCGCCGTGGATCGCCCATGCGCTGGTCAGCTTCGACTTTGGAGAGAACCGGTACCTCACCGCGTCGATTGAGGCCCGCAAAGAGATGGGCGAAAGTTACTCCGCGATTTGGGGCTTCGTCCGCCAGTACGAACGCATCTTCATTCTGTCTGAAGAGCGGGACGTGATCCGCCTGCGGACCAATGTGCGCACGGACGAGGAGGTTCGGCTGTACCGCACCCGGATGACCCCGGCCGATTCGCAAGCGCTGTTCCGCGAATATCTCGTTTGGATGAATACCGCTCGGGTTCAGCCGCAGTGGTACAACGCTCTGACGGCCAACTGCACGAACTCGTACACCGACTTCCTGGTCGTTCGTGGCATCGGCGGCGTCTCCCGCTGGGACTGGCGGCAATTGGCGAACGGCAAGGGGGAAGAGATGCTGTACGAGCTCGGCAATTTCAACGCCCCCGGGCTCAGCCTGGCCGATCTTCAGCAGCAGGCGCTAATCAACCGCCGGGCGAAAGATGCTGACCAAGCCGAGGATTTTTCCCGGCGTATTCGCATTGGCCTGCCCGGTTTTTAGCCAAATTGTAAACCTAAGTTGATCGGCCCGTAACCGTTGGCTGTCTACCCTGTTGGGTATGAAGCTTCTTGGCCTCGCTTTCTTTTCGCTCGCCCTGTGGGCGCAGTCCAACGCCACCGACGCCGCTCTGAATGGCTACGTCCGCGACGAGTCTGGCGCTTTTATCCCGGCCGCGAAAGTTACGGCCCGTAACCGGGCAACGAACTCGGAAGTGGCCGGCACGTCCAACCAGGAAGGGTACTTTCGGTTCCCGCTGCTGCGCGTCGGCGAGTACGAACTGCGCGCGGTGGCCCCTGGATTCGCGGACTATCAGCGGACCGGCATCCGGCTCACGGTCGGCCAACAAGCGCGCATCGACGTGACGCTGAAAGTTGGAACGGCCGCCGATAGTGTGACGGTGAACGCAGACGCGGCGCTAGTCACGGTGGGGGATGTGGCCCAGGGCGAAGTGTTGAACGAGAGAGCCGTTCGCACCTTGCCGATCACGTCTCGCAACGTCTACAACTTTCACCTGCTCGGGCCCGGGGTGAAGGGGATCCCTTCGACTGGCTTCGGGACCACGCAGTTCACCTTCGGCGGCCACAACCGCTCCACATGGACGGTGGATGGGCTCGACAACTCGCAACGCCGGACCAACCGCCAGATCCGGCTCGTGATCTCAACGCCGGAATCGGTGCAGGAGATGCAGGTGCTCTCAGGAGCTTACAGCGCGGAGTTCGGCCGTGCGGCCGGCGGCATCATCAACGTCATCAGCCGTTCCGGTGCGAACCAGATGCACGGCTCCGGTATGGGCCTGTACCGGCCGAACGCCACCTCGGCACGTTCGCCGCTGGCCGTGCGCAGGGCCGACCAGACGTGGTGGATGGTGGCCGGGAATCTCTCCGGGTCGCTCAAGAAAGACAAGCTCTTCTTCTTCATCAACGACGAGTTCAACCCCCTCAAGATCCCGCAGCCTGTCACGATCCTGCCCGCGGTCGCGCAGGCGCTGGGCTTGCCCGCGGCGGACCTGGCCGACTCCCCGTTTGGCGAAACCTTTCATACGCCATCCGCCAAGCTCAACTTCAACCTCAACGCGAAGAACAGCGGCTTCCTGCGCTACAACCGATTCACGAACGACCAGCCCGGTGGTGGGGGCGGCCTGACGGCCATCAGCCGCAGTCTGTCGTTCGAAGATCGCATGAACGGCGGTGCGGGGCAGCTTGCCACCGTAATCTCGCCTACCCTTCTCAATGAGCTTCGCTTCGGCCTGAACCGCCGGGCCGAAACCCGCGCCACCTACGTTCCCGGGCAACCGAACGGCTCCCAGATCAACATCACCGGCGTGGCTAACTTCGGCGTGAACCCTCTGGCTGGTTCGGCCAGCGTCGAAACTTCCACGCAGATCATTGACAACCTGACTTGGTCGTTTGGTCGCCATACGCTGAAGGCGGGCGTTGACTATCAGTCCACCGGCTTCCAAATCACGGCCGCGCTGAACCGCCTGTTTACGTTCGGTGGGCTCGGCGCTGCCGCCGTCCGTCCTGCGGTCACGCCGCTTGATCAGTACCTCCGCACGGTCGCCCGCACGGTGGACCCGGCGACCGGTCGCCCCTACAGCTACACCCAACTCCAACAGGAGCTGGGCGAAAATGCGGTGC
>JBBRIO010000581.1:0-3474 GCA_038220855.1 Bryobacterales bacterium
GCATCCGGATGTGAAGGCTAAGCGGTAGGATAAGAGATATGAAGCGTCCATTTGCCGCGTCAGTTTGGCGGGAAGGTGATGTGTACGTTGCTCAATGCCTAGAGATCGATCTCGCTAGTCAGGGCGACAGTGAGGATGAGGCTCTAGCCGAATTGCGAGATGCGCTCGAGTTGTACTTCGAGCCGCCGGTGGCTACGCGGCCTCCGTTGTTACACCGTGATTGTTTCTGACTTTACTGCTTACTTGCAAAAGTTCAGTCATGATAAGAGTCCGCTAGCTTGTGCGCGCGTTTCGGTGCTACCACCGACCTAAGCGGAAGGGCGACCGTAAAAGAGCGGAAAGGGACTTACGCGACTAAATAAGTACTAGCTGCGGCCGACGATGGGCGGGACGAAGACGAGTTCTTCTTCCGTCCGGGGGCGGAGAAAGTCGAAGTCGCAGCCTTCGTCGGCTTGGAGGACGTGGTCGGTGTAGAGGCGGGGGTAGCCTCTGAGATGGGTTCGGGGCCGGGGCGCGGGTCGACGGGTGGCCAGGACTTCGGGGGAGACGATGAGATCCAGGCGACGGGCGGGGACGTCGAGTTTGATGCGGTCTCCGGTTTGGACGAGAGCGAGGAGGCCGCCGGCGGCGGCCTCGGGGCAGACGTGGAGGACCACCGTTCCGTAGCTCGTGCCGGACATGCGGGCGTCCGAGAGGCGGACCATGTCGGTGACGCCCTGACGCTGGAGCTTGGCCGGGATCGGGATGGCTCCCCATTCGGGCATGCCGGGGACGCCGCGGGGGCCGCAGTTCTGGAGGACTAAGACCGTGTCGGCGGTGACTTCGAGGTCGGGGGTTTCGATGCGGGCGAGCATGTCTTCGTAGTCCGAGAAGACGAGGGCTGGGCCTTCGTGGATGAGTAGATTTGGCGAGGCCGCGCTGACTTTGATGACCGCTCCGAGCGGGGCCAGATTGCCGGTGAGGACGGCGAGGGCACCGGCTTCTAGAACGGGATTGGTTAGGGGCCGGATGACGTCGGGGTCGGTGACCCTAGCGTTTGCCAGGTTGGCGGCGACGGAATGGCTCGTGACGGTTAGGCAGGTGGTGTCGAGATGGTGCTCGATGGTTTTCATGAGGGCGGGAACTCCGCCGGCGAGATGGAACTGGCGGACGAGATGAACGCCCGAGGGTTTGAGGTTGGCTAAGCAGGGGGTGGTCGCGCCGAGTTCGTCGAAGCGGGCCAAGGGGAGGGTTTGGCCGAGGCGGCCGGCGATAGCGATGAGATGCAGAATGGCGTTGGTGGAGCCGCCGATCGAGAGGAGGACGCGGACGGCGTTATCGAAGGCCGCGGGGGTCATGATGTCAGAGGGGCGGAGGTTGGCTTCGGCGAGGGCAACGATGCGGCGGCCGGCGGCTTCGGCGGCGACGAGACGGGCGGGGTCGGTGGCTTCGATGGTGGAAGAACCGGGGAGCATCATGCCGAGGGCTTCGGCCATGGCGGCCATGGTGGAGGCGGTGCCCATGACGTTGCAGGCGCCTTGGGAGCAGGACATGCAGTGTTCGAGTTCGCGCCATTGGGCTTCGGAGATTTGGCCGGTGCGGAACTGGTCCCAGTATTTCCAGAGATCGGTGCCGGAGCCGATCTGTTCGCCGCGCCATTCGAAGGGGGCGCGGGGGCCGGCGTTAACCTGGATGGCGGGGAAGTTGGCGCTGGCGGCGCCCATGAGTTGGGCGGGGCCGGTTTTGTCGCAGTTCGACAGGAGGACGACGGCGTCGATGGGATTGGACCGGAGCATCTCTTCGACGTCCATGGCCATGAGATTGCGGTAGAGCATGGCAGAGGGTTTGGTGAACTCTTCGCCGAGGGAGATGGTGGGGAATTCGAGGGGGAGGGCGCCGGCGGCGAGGACGCCGCGCTTGACGGCTTCGGCGACGTCGCGGAGGGTGATGTTGCAGTTGTTGAGCTCGGACCAGGAGTTGGCGATGCCGATGACGGGGCGGCCCTGGTAGCGGTCGACGTCGACGCCGATGGAGCGGAGGGCGGAGCGGTTCTGGAAGCCGAGTTCGTCGCGGCCGTAAAACCATTCGGCACTGCGATAGCGGCGGGTTTGGATTTGGATGGGGCGGGTCACGAAGGACTAGGATGCGACAACGGCGGGGTCGGAAGCAAGAATGCGCCGCGCTCGGTTGGAGAGCGGGGCGGGGCGGGCGGGGGTAGGTTAGAGTCTGAGGGCGGAGCTGAGGCCGTCTTTCACTGTGACTCGGATGGTGTTTGAGAAGCTCGTGGTGGTGGCGGCGTTGTCGTTGAAGAAGGGACGGGTGACGGCGCGCCAGCGGATGTGCAGGGTGGCGCCGTCAGAGAGGTTAGTGACGCTGACGTTCCTGGCGAAGTTGCCTAGCGTCTGCGAGCTGATGTCGATGTTGAAGTTTGCGATGTCGGCGGCGGTGGAATTGATGAAGGGCTTCCTCGATACTTGCAGCGTCAAGGAGGTCAGGACGTCGGGGCTGGGGAAGAGCAGCGCGCGGAAGTTGACGGAGAAGTTGTTGCCGACGAAGATGCGGTTGGGGTTGAGGTTGTATTCGCTGGGCGGCGTGGTCTTGGTGTCGCCGTTGATCGTGTAGGAGAGGAGGATGTTCTCGTTGTCGATCCGGGGCGCGGAGGCGGAAAGTGAAGGCTTCGTAAACTTTGTAGCCAGCGCGTTTCGGGCGGGCGGCGCCGTTGCAGTCGCCCTGCATTGCGAGGAAGTTTTGAAGGTATGGAACCACGCGTCGCCGGAGCCGATGCCGTGGAGCTTGGTGATTTAGTCGATGTCGACGGAGGACCAATTGGAGGTTATTGGCGTTGAGCGGGTTGATGACGGTGGCTTCGATCCATTCCGACTCGCCGCGGTCAATTTCGGAAGGGCTGAGGGTGCCGATGGTGGAGGGGCCGACGATTCGGACGAAGGGGTGGCTGAAGGGGTCGAGGAGGTTCGAGGGCGGTAGCGGCTGTCGCGGTCGCGGACCGGGTTGGGGAGGCCCATGATGACGACGGCCTTGGGCTTGAGGTCGGCATCGACGCGGTTTTTTATGATGGTGCAGGCACCGGCGAGAAAGTCGAGGCCGACGAACTCGGTGTTGCCGAGTTTGCCGAGCAATTAGTGAGGGGAGTCATGCCCTGGGCGACGATTTCGCCGAAGCCGATGTCGTTGCCGCCGACGGAGATGACGAGGCCGTCGAGTTCCTGGCCGTTGAGCCGCCGGCAGACCCGGAAAACCTGGGAGGGGATCGGGGGGCCAATGACGCCGGGCCGGAGGGGTGAGCGGCGTGGGTCCGCCGTAGTTTTCGCCGAGGACAGAGCCGATGATGGTGGTTCCGGAGCCGACTAAGTCGATGAATTCGAGGCGGGAGCCGGCGAAGATGGAGGCTGGCCCGAGGGCGGCGGATCGGCCGTTCTCGTCAGAGTCGCGACAGGCCGGATGGGGTTGGTCCATTTGTCCCCGCTAAGGTTTGGGA
>JBBRIO010000582.1:0-3473 GCA_038220855.1 Bryobacterales bacterium
GTAGTCGATCCCGGCGACATACTGCACCTGGTCCGGCAGATCGCCCGTCACCCCGGAAATCAGATCGCCGGCCAAAATGCTTTTCCCGTTCCATTGATAAGCGAGATTCAGGTGAGGGGACAGGTTTCCCCGGCGCCAGGAAAGGGCCATAAAGGGCCGGACTCCGTAGGCACCGGAGCCGAGAAAGTCATAGGCGTCGCCGGTGGGCATCCGGGCATCCACGCCCAGGGCCAAGCCGCCGTTCTTAAACTGGGCCGCGGTTCCTTTCACGCGCACGACGACGTCGCCCAAGCCTTGAGCGCTACCCGAGCGAGCGAACGTCTTCTGAGTGCGATCCCCAAAGGGCGTGTCGAAATAGTGAACGTCCGGCTCCGCAGACGTCCCGATCCGTTGAATTTTCGCGTCGCTAACCGCCTCGATGGTCGCCGAGTTAAACGGGAGCGCGACGGAGACATCGAGACGATCGGTCAAACCATAGGTAAAAAACGCCGCCCGCTGCCCGAACTTCACGTCGAAGGAGTTCATTGTCGTAATGACGTCCTGGACATAGTTGGGTTGGCCCGCCGGCTGGTGCTGAAAAACCGAAGGGACCCGCTTGAGGTCGATCCCATCCAATTTGTCGAAGCTGAAGTTCTGGTAGCTAAACCCGACGAAAAACTTGTTTTTCCCTAATGTTTCAGCGCGCTCGGCATAGATCGGGCCGAAGCTCTGCGTACTCTGCGAGTAAACGCCCAGGCTTTTATCAAAGCTGAAAATGAAGCCAGACGCCGGAGACGGAATCGGGAGGGAGGTTAACTGACTGACCAGCGACGTGGTAAACGGTCCAAAGTTGGATTGCAGGGCGCTTGTAAAGTGAGCCGTATGGGCGACGTTCGGCAGCACAATGCCGCTATTCCCGAACAGGTTCGGGATCAGGTAGGCCAACTTGTTGGAGCCAACGGCGTTATCCGATGCAGCCGCATCGTACGCCATCAATGGAAAGATCAAGGCGAATAAAGCGACAATTCGTTTCACTAGGGTCTCCATCGACGTTCGAGCGGGAAAACATTAGCGGATGGCATCAATCACCCAGCCATTTGTTCCCCGAATTAAGGTCACGACAACTTGTTGCGTAACCGGAGGGGGTGCGTTCCGGTCCATCCGCATTTCCACCTTCATCTCGCACGGCACAGTGGCGTTGGTGCCGTCGATCTGCGGTTCTTTCTTTGGAGCGAGCTTCATGACAACACTCTTTGCCATGCGGAAACTGGCTTCGAGCGTGCGCATCTCTTGCGCCGATAAAGACGGTCGAGCCGCCTTTACCCCTTCCAAGTTCTTCTCGCTGAAGGCTTTGCTGTAGCGGTTCAAGGCGTCGACCACTCCGTCGGTCCGCGAGGTTCGTTCCGCCTCCTCGGCCGCAGCGAGCGCCCTGGTCGCCACCGGGTGGCCCGGGTAGCGTTCCAGGAATTGTCGCAGCGCGGGAACGCTCCCTTGGCCCTGCGTCTGGGCCCAGTCGAGTTCCTGCAACCGCGTCTCGGCCAACTTAGCCAGCGGATCCCCAGGATAGCGTCGGACGAACGCCCTCAGAGCGACGAGGTCCCGACTGCTCGTCAACTGTTCCCATTCCATTTCCTGGGGCGGGCGCGCGCGAAAGGCGAAGGGCTTAACGAGCGTCGACATTTCGGTAGGTACTTGTACTCCACCCGTCATCGCCACCACCCGCTGTTTTACATTTCGGCTCATGGTGTCGAGGCTCATCCAGGGTTTTTCCAGTTCTTCGAGCCAGGCTTGGGTGAAGTAACTCACACTGCGGGTGCCGGGATCCTTCACGCCCTGCCCAGGCAGCGAGGCGAACACCAGTAACATGTCCGACGTTCGAACATCCATGAGCGCCAGCCCCGCCTCACCAAAGTGACGGCTCAAAACGGGCGGCAGGGGGGCGGCCTCGATCAACAACGCTCCCGGGCCCGGCTTCTTGGCTTCCACGAACCGCTCGAGGCGCTTCAACGAATAGGCGGAAAACTCAACCGGATCGGCACCCCCGGCCAAGTAGCTAAGCGGCAGAAGATAGTTTTCTCCCTTATCCTGAACAGCGTAGCCGGAATAATAAAAAAACGCCGGTTCTCCAGCCTTCAGGGTGCTCAAGAAGGCATTGACGGCACCGGCCAACGACGAGATCTCGGCGTCTTGGATCAACGTCACGGTCAACCCCAAATCCGTCAGCGTTTTCGCCATCACCCGGGAATCGGCACCGGCCATTGGTACCGCGGGAAGGTTCTTATAGGCCGCGTTGCCAACCACCAGCGCCTTACCTCGCGCGGCGGCGGTTACAGTTGGGCTCTGCCCGAACAAGTTCAGGGCCACCAGACACACAAGTAGGCGCAATCCTATCAATGCTGCACTTCCCTCCACACCACCGAAAAGCCGCTCACCGCTGCCCCCGAACTATTGGCGACCACAAGACGAAACCCGTTGGCCGCGTTGGGCTGCTGCACCACCTTAATATCGGCAGGCGACGCTTCCACCTGTAGAGGGATTCCAGGAGGCAGTCCGCTGCCTCCGACACTGCCCTTTCGTACTCGATTTCGAACAATAACGAGCTTCTCGCCAGGGCCGAAAACACCGGACCAAGAAAACCGGCCTTCGGGGGGGCCGTTATAACTCGCCGCCGGAGCATCCGGACCCGGGTCGGGCGCTTCCGCCGGACGGGTTTCGGCAACCGGTGGGGGCAGCGCGGCTACCACCGGGGCTTCCTTCTTCTTGACGTCCTTGATCAACTCCGGCTTTTTCGTCTCGACAGTAGCGACCGGCCGATTCTCGATCGGGACGACTGCTTTGGCCGGTTCCGGAGCCGTAACGGCAACAGGCGCCGGCTGATTTTGGTTCCGAACAATAAATACCGCCGCCACCGCAATGCCTAAACCAATCGCCAAGCCCGCCTTCACGAGCGGCGAAGAGGACGACTTGGCTACTGGAACTTCCGCCGCCGGCGCGGCCACGGCAGCAGCGACGGCAGCCACCGGCAATGTCCCGGTAATTTCCTTATTGATCACGGCTCGCCGCAACGCGTCGCTAAACGCTACGCAGGTAGGGAAGCGTTGATCCGACTGCTTGGCCAAGCCGCGCAGCAGCACATCGGAACCCGGCCTCTCCACCTCTTCGCACACAGTTGCCGGGTCCGGCGGCTCGATACTCAAGATCTGGTGAATCAGCGCCGGGAGCGAGTCGCCGTCAAACGGTTGCTTACCGGTCAACAACTCATAGGCGATCACGGCGAGAGAAAACTGGTCGCTCCGGCCGTCCACCCCTTTCGCCATGATCTGCTCGGGCGACATATAGCTAGGGGTGCCAATAGCGGCTCCGGTGGCTGACATCGTCTGCTGGCTGACAATCTTAGCGACTCCAAAGTCGGCAATTTTTGCGACGCCGGCGTCGGTGACCAGAATGTTGGCCGGTTTGACATCCCTATGAATAATCCCGTTCTCGTGAGCGAA
>JBBRIO010000583.1:0-3458 GCA_038220855.1 Bryobacterales bacterium
CGCATGTCCAAAGGTCTCAGCGTCATGTTCAACTTCACCGGCGGTAAGCTCATCTCGGAAGGGTTGAACTCGCCCGTCGATTTCGGTTCCATCGTGCAGACCACCGAATGGGCCTACCAGGACTCGAAGTACAACCGCCGCCTCGAGCGTTCGGTCGACCCCACCGACGTCTCCCAACGCGCCGTAGTAAGTTTGCTCTACGACCTGCCCTTCGGCAAGTCCGGCTCCGGTTTCGTCAAACGCGTCATCGGCGGCTGGCAGGTCAACACCATCGGCGTCATGCAGACCGGCCTCCCGGTCCTCGTCAGGGGTGCCAGCAACTTCCGCGCCATCCGTCCTAACTCCACCGGCGTATCGGCCAAACTCGATTCCCCCACCGCCCAGCGCTGGTTCAACACCGAAGCCTTCGTCAACCCGGCTAACTTCACCTTTGGCAACATCGGCCGCGTTCTGCCGGACGTCCGGGGCCCGGGCACCGTTAACTGGGACCTGAGTCTAATCAAAAACACCCGGCTCACCGAGCGGATCAACCTGCAATTCCGCGCCGAAGCCTTCAACTTCATGAACTCCGTTAATCTTGGTCTTCCGAATGGCGGCTTCTCGGCCGGCCCGAACGGTCGCAACCAAAGCGGCACGTTTGGTACGATCACATCGGCCCGCGATGCGCGCAATATCCAATTTGGTCTGAAGATTCTCTTTTGAGGAATCGCGGGCAACGGCCTCGCGGCCTGTCCGCTTCTAACTCCATGCTGCCTTTCCTAACCCTGTTGTTTGCCACCGCTGGAGACCCCTATGTCTCCAGCGGCTTCCTGACCATTCCGGCGGAAGTAAAACTCGGCCCGATGTCCGCCGTCGAAGTCGACCAGAAGGGGAACATCTACGTTCTTCATCGCGGCGAGCCTGGCTTAGTCAAATTTAATAAGAAAGGCGAGTATCTCAAGGGCTGGGGCAACGGCATGTTCAAGGTGGCCCATGGTCTCCGGGTCGACCGCGCCGGCAACGTCTGGACCACCGATAACGGCAACCACGTTCTTCGCCAATTTTCTGCTGAAGGCGAACTCCTGAAAACGCTTGGTGAGGTCGGCGTCCCCGGCCCCGACCAAACCCACTTCCGCGCCCCAGACGACGTCGTCTTCTCCTCCACCGGAGAAATGTACGTCGCCGACTCCGGCAACGGTCGCATTGTCCACCTCGACGCCGGCGGCAAGTTCCTTTCGCAATTCGGCAAGAAAGGGAAGGGAAATGGCGAATTCTCCACGGCCCACGGCCTCGCTATCGACAAACAGAATCGGCTTTACGTCGCCGACCGCGGCAACAATCGCGTCCAGGTGTTCTCCCCGGCCGGCGAGTTCGTCGCCGAATGGAAGGGCTTCGGCAACCCCTTTGGCCTCCTCGTCGTGAATCAGGAACTCCTGGTCTCGGAAGGCGACATTAATAAGATATTCCACTTCACCCTGAGTAGTGGCAAAATAGCGAGAGAGTGGGGTAATCCCGAAATGTTGAAGCTGCCCCATCTCATGTCGACCGACAAGAAGGGCAACCTTTATGTCGCCGAAGTAAACGGCAAACGAGTCCAGATCTTCAAAAAAGCCAAATGAAACGTCTGATTTTCTTCTTTCCGGTTCTCCTCCTCGCCCAGACGCCTGAGCTCGAACAGGCCCACGCTCCGCTCTATAAACCGCCCGTCGAGAAAGCGAAATCCGCCGCCGCCCTCACCGCCGAACTGGCCCCGGCCAAGCTTGGCGTCCGTTCCCCCATCGTCCGGCGCAATTTCATTGACCAGCACATCTTCGGTCGCATGCAGAAAGACGGCATCCCCCACGCCGCTCTCGCCACCGATGAAGAGTTTGCCCGCCGCGCCTGGCTCGATGCGACGGGTCGCATTCCCGCCCCGGCCGACCTCGAAAAGTTTCTCCTCAGCCGCGATCCGCAAAAGCGAACCCAACTCGTCGACCAACTGACGAGCTCCGACGCCTTCATCGACAAGTGGACTTACTACTTTGAAGATCTCTTCCGCGCCGGCCAGCGCATGGGTTCCGGCTTGAATCTGTTCCACTACTGGCTCCGCGAATGGCTCATCCTCGATCGCCCCTACACCGACATGGTCACCGATATCCTGACCGGGGCGGGGAAGTCCAGCTTCTCGGTTCCGGCCGGCATGTATTACGCTCGCGATTTCGTCAAGGCCAAAGACGACCCCGAAGCGCCCGACGCTCATGATTTAGTGAACCAGCCCGACACCGTTGACGAGTTCACCGTTACTTACTCGAAGGTCTTTCTAGGGCTGAATCTGGCTTGTATCTCCTGCCACGACGGCGCCCATCATCTGGAGAAGGTCAACACGTTTCTCACTTCGAAAAAACGCGACGAATTCTTCGGCCAAGCGGCTTTTTTCGGCAAAACGCGCCAGATCATGAACTGGGAGAACGGTTACCAAGCCAACACCGAGTACACCGTCGACGACGTGGGTCCCGAGTACAACTCCAAAGCTGACTCCATCGTCCGCGTCCCCCGTCGCGGTGGCGATGCCTCCCCGCGCTTCATCCTCGGTGGCGAACGCCCTAAACCCGGCGAGAACTCCCGCGACGCGCTGGCCCGCATCCTCACCGGTCACCCTCAATTCCGCAAGGCCTTCGCCAACCGGATCTGGGCCGAACTCATGGGCTTCGGCATCGTCGAACCCATCGACGATTTTGACCTGCTCAAGCCCGACCAGCCTTCCAACCCGGCTCTGCTCGACGCTCTCGCCGCCGACTTCCAACAGCACAATCACAGCTTCAAACACTACGTGCAAACGGTCATGAAGTCGAGCGCTTATCAACTCAGCAGCCGCTTCGATGGGGAATGGAAGCCGGAGTACGCCACCTACTACGCCCGCAAGTATGTGCGCATGCTCAGCGCCCCCGAACTCCACGACGCGATCGCCCTTGCCACCGGCCAGCCGGCCAAGTTCTCCTCGGGCTCGGAACAGGTCGGACTCATCATGCAGATGCCGGAACCGAAAAAGGCTGATGCGGGCGTGCAAGGTTTCATGAAGACTTTCGGCCAGTCCAACCGGGACGACATGCCGAAGAAAGTGCCGCCTTCGGCCCTGCAAGCGATGCTGATGATGCAGTCGAAGATAGTGACTGACCGCATTGACGCCGCGAAACCCGGCTTCCTTAAGGGGCTTTTGGCGGCGGCCAAAGACGACCAGGATCTGGTCAATCAGATCTTCCTGCACACGATTTCCCGCCGCCCCACCGCCGCCGAAAAAGCCGTCAGCCTGAAGGCGATTCAGGCCAACCGCCCCACCGGCGCGGCCAACTTACAATGGGCCTTGTTAAACAGCCCTGAGTTCTTATTCAATTACTAACATGCAGAAACGCGTAGCCGACACCCTAGCCGCCCGCCGCGATCTTCTCAAGCTCGGCGGCTACGGCCTGCTCGGGTCCTTCGCCAGCCAAACGTTCGCGCCC
>JBBRIO010000584.1:0-3455 GCA_038220855.1 Bryobacterales bacterium
GAGGCGCTGGACACGATGAACAAAGCGCGCCAGGAGACGACGGCGGAGATTCTGGAAGAGTGCAAGCGGATTGCGGTGAGCGAGGCGCAGGCGGGGCTGGTTTACGCGGCGGCGGGGTGGCATCAGGGGGTGGTGGGGATTGTGGCTGGGCGTTTGGCGGAGTTGTATTCGAGGCCAGTGTTTGTGTTGAGCGAGGACGCCGAGACGGGGGAGGTGAAGGGTTCGGGGAGGAGCCCGGGGACGTTCCATTTGCTGGATGCGCTGGAGGCGATGCCAGAGCTGTTTGTAAAGTTCGGGGGCCATAAGCAAGCGGCTGGTTTGACGATGAGGGCGGAGAACGTGGCGGCGTTTCGGGAGAGGTTTCAGGCCTATGCGGGGGTACGGTTGGGGCCGGAGGATCTGCGGCCGGTGATCGAGATCGACGCCGAGGCGACGTTGCCGGACTTGGAAGAACAGGGGGCGATGGAGTTGTTGAGTTTGGCCCCATTCGGAGCGGGCAACCCGCCGCCGCTCGTGATGCTGCGGGGAGTGGACGTGGCGATGACCCCGGAGGTGAAGAACGAAAAGCACTTGTTTATAAAGGTGCGGCAGGGGGGGGTCATGAAAGTGGTTAAAGGCTGGGGGATGGCGGAACTGGCGGGGAAAGTCCGGGCGGGGGACCGGGTGGATGTAGTGGTACTAGTGGAAGAAGACGCGTGGGGCCGGGCGCGCGGCGGGGCGAGTTGGGGACTAATACTGAAGGACATCCGTGCGGCGGAAAAGTAGCTTAAGGCTGGTAAACTAAAACACTCATGCACTCTCGTCGAATGATCGCTTTTGTTTTGGGCCTGTGGCTGGCCGCGATGGCTATGGTGGCCTACGTTACGTCGTTAAGCCTGCGGACGGTAGGGTCGGTGATGGTGGTTCCGCCCCATGAAGCGAGTAAGTGGATTGACGTACTGGGCAAGGAAAAAGTGCGGACGTTACTGATGCATGGCGGTTCGGAGCTGAACCGCAGCCTATTTGAGTTTTGGGGCAATACCGACTTAGTGATCTGCATCTTTTTATTAGTCGCGGCGGTAATGAACAAGAGCGGTAAAGTGCTGATCATTCTGACGGCAGTTTTATTATTGCTCGGATCGGCGTCGGCGTATTTGCTGTCCCCGCAGATGGTGGCGGTAGGCCGGCAATTGGACTTTCGGGTAGTTTTTCCGGTGCCGCCCGAGATCGGTCAGTTTGCGGCTTTGGAGCGCATGTACTATGGGCTGGCAGTGGCGAGAACGTTGATCGTAGCAACCATGGTGACCCTGCTGCTGTATCGGTCCGGCCGGAGTCCGCGCGTGCGGCGGAGTCGGCTAGACGAGGTCGACGCGGTCAATCACGCCGATAACCGCAGCATCAATCGGTGAGTCCGGGCGGCCTACGGCGGTCATGGCGCAGTAGCCTTCGATGGCGAGGAGGACGAGATCTCCGGGGCCGGCGTCGACGGCGTCGACGGCGATGACGGCGTCACCGCGGGGCGTGGAGAGATCGAGTTGGACGGGTTGGACGAGCAGTAACTTCTGGCCTTCGTGGCTGGGATGTTTGATGGTGGCGGTGGCGTCGCCGATCACGCGGGCGATCAGCATAGGTTAAGCCGGTCGACAATACCGACGATGGTCGAATCGGTGGGGACCTCCGTGGGGAGGAACGGGAAGCTGGATTCTTTCCCGCGGGTCCAGTAAACGAGTTCGCCGGAGCCGACGCCGATAGAGTCGGTACAGACGATTTGCTTGCCGGTGGGGAGTAGTTGCGGGGTGAGCGGTTGGACGATGAGGAGGCGTTGGCTGGCGAGACCGGGGTCTTTGATGGTGGCAACGATGCGACCGATGACCTTGCCGATATACATGGCTACTTGCTCTTCTTGTCGAGGCTGATGGTGTCAACGATGCCGATGATGGCGGTATCGACGGGTCGATCTTTGCAGCCTTCGGCCATGCGGGCGGAGCTACCGGTGACGGCGATGACGGTTTCGCGGAAGCCGGCGCCGACCGAATCGACGGCGATGAGGTAACTCCCTTCATCCTTGCCTTCGGGGGTGATGGGCTTGATGATCAAGAGTTTCTTGCCATCGAGGCGCGGATCCTTGCGGGTGGCGACGATGGTTCCGACTACGCGAGCCAAGATCATTTATTTACCGTTGGCCTTGCCGATGGGCAGAACGTTTTCGAGGCTGCCGTGAGGACGGGGGATGACGTGGACGCCGATCAGTTCTCCGACCCGGCGAGCGGCGGCGGCACCGGCGTCGGTGGCGGCGCGGACAGCGGCAACGTCACCGCGGATAATGACCGTGACGTAGCCCGAGCCGACCTTTTCCCAACCGACGACTTTGACGTTGGCGGCTTTGACCATTGCGTCCGCAGCTTCGATCATTGCGACCAAGCCGCGCGTTTCTACCATGCCGAGTGATTCACCCATAGTTCAACCTCAAAGTATCGCGCACCGGGAGACCGTTGTCGATGCTTTGCTGCTACGTGTCGGAGCCAAATAGAAAGTTTTGCTGCTACGCCGCCTTGGGCAGATCGCCGAGCCCGTAGCGGTCGAGCAAATCGCCGAGGTCGTAATTTGGGGCCATTTTGCCCATAAGCTGCTTATCATTCAACATGTTAACGACATAGAGCGGAAGGACGAAACTGGGTTCCTTTTTGGCTTGGTCGGCCATTTCGAGGATTTGGGCCATGACGGCGGGCTCTGGGCCGGGGTCTTCGATCTCCTTTGTATCGGCGCTGATGTCGACCGGTTCTGGCGGATCGACCGGGAAGCCTTTGCGCACTTGGAGCAGCGTTTTGATGAAGCCGTTGTAGGCGGCGAACTGGAATTTCTGGCCTCGCTCGATGTAGCGAAGAAGGTCCTTCTGTTTGGCCATTCGAATGTTGCCTTGGAGAAACTGGTCGCCCATCGAAATGGAAGGATACTCGCGCAGGACCTGGTCGAGGTCTCGCTGCAAGGCTTCGTTGTACAGGCTGGTGAATCGATCGTATTGGAACAGGGCACAGACCATGCGACGGAGCAGACCGAGTTCGAGTTCGGAGTCTGGCCGGAACTTTCGCATGTGACTCTGATGAGAGCGGACGTACGCATGGCGATCGTCCGTTGTCAGCAGGGCGAAGAATGGGGGTAAGTCTTCTTTGTGCAGTTCGACGTGCTCGCCGGTGGCGATCGCGTTCATCGAACTTCGATATTTGCCGTCGTTGGTGACGGGGCCTTTGCTTTTTCTGCCGTTGAGTCGGGCGCGTTCGGCTCGGCTCAGTTTCTGTTCTTCCGTGAGTTCTTGCACCTTGATTTTCTCCTGTGGGAATAGAAAAAGGCGCTATTCGCTTCGGCCCGATTCGCGGCCGACGCAGAGTAGCGCCCGCGATAAAAATCTATCCCCGGGGTGTCACGGAATTGGCGTCGACCGGGTGGGAGGGGTGGGGTAACTTCGTTGTTAAAAAAGG
>JBBRIO010000585.1:0-3448 GCA_038220855.1 Bryobacterales bacterium
CATGACGGGCAAAATCGATCTGGTAGGTATACACTTCAAATTCACACGTCACTCGAGCCATACTATGCAAACTAGCACGCTGGCGCTGCTTTTCTGTGTCGCGCCGCTGTTGGCCCAGTCCCTTCCCCGCCTCGCCTCGGCCGGCCTTACGTTCGCGGCTGAGGACGGCTCGCTGGTCATCCGTTCGGTAGCCCGTGATGGTAACGCCGCCCGGGCCGGATTGCTTCCGGCTGACGTCGTCGTCGCTGTCGATGGCACTCCGGTCGAGGCCACTGGCGTCTTTGTCCGTCCGCTGCTCCGTCGAACCGCCCCCGCCTTGCTGCGGCTCTCCATTCGGCGCGCGGGCCGATCGCTCGATATTCAGTTGCACTGCGCGGCCCCGCCCGATGAGCCGGGAGTCGTCTACGGTGCCCTGGCGGTTCGTGACCACCTTCGCCGCACGCTGCTCACGATGCCGTCCGGGGCAGGGAAGCACCCCGCGATTCTGTTCCTTCCCGGCAGTGGCTGTAGCACCCAGGAATCACCGAATCGCAATGCAACGGAATCTCGGATCTTGCACGGACTAACGGCCGGTGGCTTCGCCACCCTTCGGGTCGAGAAGCCCAGTGTCGGTGACAGCACCGGGCCGCCCTGCTACTCGGCGCAATCTGACCTGAACCTTGACGTCGAGACCTATCGAACGGCCCTTACCTTTCTCGAAGAGCATCCGGCCATCGACCCCGACCGCCTTTTTCTTTTTGGCCACTCCGCCGGCGCGAGCCTCGCCCCTCTCGTGGCCAAAGAACGGAAGCTTCGGGGCATCGTTCTGGCTGGAGCGATGGGCACTAAGTTCTACGACTACGTCGTGGCGATGCGCCGGCGTATGGCCGTACTCGGGCAACAGCCACCGGCCAAGTTCGAACTCGCCCGCTCGTGCCTCACCCGTCTACTCAAGCACGGCGAATCCGCTGAAGCCATCGTCGCCGCTCAACCGGCTTGCCGCTCCGACGTCTACTTCGATTCACCCCCCGCCTACATCACCCAATGGAATGCCTTGGATCTCGCCGCTGCATGGCAGGCCCTTCGCGAACCTGGTCTGTTGTTGTATGGCACCGCCGACTTCGTCTCAAGCGAAGCCGAATCCCGGGCGCTCCTGGCCAAAATCAGAAGCCGCTCGAAGCAGCTTCTCACGCTCCCGATGGATCACGGCTTTCTGGCTCTCGCCACTCCCCAACAAGCATGGAACGCCGAGGGCGGGAAGGGGCCCGCCCCGGAACTCTATGCGCCGGTTATCGACCGGATTCGCGATTGGCTGAATCGTCGTTAGCGCTTCCGCCGGTTGTAGGTCTGCAAGCCACCGCCGGCGATCATCATCGCCCAAGTTGACGGCTCGGGGACAGCGCTGTTGCCACTGGGAGCAGCCGGGAATCCCAAGGTCAGACTCATCCGAACGTTCTCGGTGCCGTCAGATCCGGGCGTTCGACCGAAGGTTGAAAACATGTTGGGATTCCCGTCTGCCGCGCTCAATTGCGAATTGGCGACATAGCCCGCGATGCCCGGGGTGAACGCGGTGACCGCATTCGCATTCAACGTGCCCAGCCCTCCAAAGTCAAGGTTTACCTCCGCGATGTTCATGCCTGCGCCATTCGCAACGCGGTAAGTCGCCTCAATCGTAATAAACTCTCCGTTGGCTGCGAGGACTCCAGCCGAGTTCGAATAAAACACGTCGTAGAGCTCGACCGGAGTTCCTAGGAAATCGGCAGTGAATGCATTCAGGCCGGTTCCGACCAGGCGCGTCGTGAGGCGCGCATCATTCGGGCTGAACGAAAACGTGTTCGTAGTCCCACTCACTTCGAGAAAGCGAATCGCGACCAGACCTGGCAGGGTCTGGATCGGGGCCGCTTCTATTCCGGTAGCGCTCACCATTGCGACCGCCATCAATATCCATTTCTTCATTGAATTCCTCCGAATTTATGGGCGGTTCCGTTGGGAACCACCCTCCCGATCAAATGCGCGAACCGGAGGAAAATAGGATAAAGAAACGAGAGAAAAGTAGTGCTTGGCCGAGTGCACTTGCCGTTGCGCCCGGCTTGATAAATGCCCTGGATCGCCTCGGCGGATAGAGCTTTGCGATAGAACGCGAGTTCATCCAGAGCGCCGTCGAAGTAGACCTCGTGCGTCCGAACGACGTTATTGCGATGGTGGCGACTCAGCCAAAGCTCCGCGCCGCTGTCCAGGTTTCCCAGGGGCGAGTTCCTGATCGATTTCGCTTTCAGCTTGCCATCCACGTAGAGCAGTAAGGGCTGCGTGGGTAAGCGTCTGGCGACCCCAACGAGGTGGTGCCATTGTTTGTCGTTCAAGGTCCGATCTGCATCCAACGCATAGAGCACCTCGCCTTCGTTGGACACCTGAAACCCCGCTCGACCGTAGGTTGCGTAGATCAGGTAGCCATGGGGCTGCGGGTCCCGCTTATCGACGATGTTCATGGTTCTTGGCGGGTTAGCGACGCGCACCCACAGTTCCAATGTGAAGTCGCCTCGACCGGCCTCCCAGTTCCGCTGGTTCGCCGGCACCGCCCAATACTGTTGCTTGCCATCCAGTTGCAAGGCTTCACCCACCTTGCCCGGTGTCAGCAGGGGTCCCCCAAAAAACGGTTCATCAAACGAGAACTATGCCGCCAAATCAGCAGGTGGCGGCACGCAACCTCCGGCCTGCTGGGCGCTGGCCAGCTCAATAGACGAGAGTAAACCGCACGAAATCAAAAACCGTATCACCGCTTGCGTGTATGTCCAGGTAGGCAACGTCTTCTTTAGCGTAGCTCCGAAAGCACTCGGCCAACAATGCCGGCCCCAACTCGAAGCTGACGGCGCGTTCCCTCAGCCCTGGGCGGTCAGACCACAATGGCCTCCGGTCCGGGGAAGTGGAGGCCAAAAACGGAGCCACTCCAAAAGTAGAGACATCGTTCATCCGGCCTAGATCGGCGCCTTTTGCCCTGATCCGTACCGGAACAACGGCCGAACAAAGGCGCACTGGCGGCAAGGGAAACGAAAGTCGCAACTCGCCTTCGGCGAGGTTGGCTTAGGGAAAGCACTCGACAAAAACGGAATCGGATCCGGCGGGCCGGCGAACTGATCGTTTGTGCCGGCCATCAGGGTCACGGTATTGGAGCAGCGATCGCGACCAGAACTGACGATTCCCGCCAAGTCTTCTCGGGCGCGTTGCCAATCGCCGGCCGCGAGAAGTTGTATCCCACGACGAGCGCCTACGTCCCGGCTCATCTCATTGTTGCCCCTTGCCCGGAAATAGGTTTGTGCGGCCTGGAAGGCATCTCGCGACTCCTCCATGCGGCCCTCGCTCGCGGCTGCCTCCTCCTTGCGCAATAGGGCAACGGGATGGTCCGGTTTTCGCTCATTGACCTCGGCCCACCAGGCGGCAACCTCGCCCGAGCTCTGGACACTTCCGAATCAAG
>JBBRIO010000586.1:0-3427 GCA_038220855.1 Bryobacterales bacterium
CGTTCAAGAATGTGTACGGCGCTTTCAGGAGCGTGGGCGCGGGCTGGTCTTCGCGCAAGACGCTGGCAAAGAACATTTCTGTTTCCCGTTGCATGGACTGGCGGAGATTTTCGTCAAAATCAGGGAAGAGCCGGGGATCGGGGGTGATGGTCGCGAGGTTTCGAAGGTAGAGCCATTGGGCGGCGAAATTGGTAACGAGAGATTCTGATCGCGGATCGGCGAGCATCCGACGAATCTGCTGTTCGACGACGGCAGGATCTTTCAGTTTGTCGCGCTCGGCCAGGTCCAAAAGCGTATCGTCTGGAATGGTGCTCCAAAGGAAGAACGAGAGGCGGGAGGCGAGTTCTGGACCGGAGAGTTGATAGGGCGATTTATTTGCGTTGGCCGGATCCTTCTCGATGCGGAAGAGGAACTGGGGATTGACGAGTAGGGCGCGCAGGGCCATCTCGATTCCATTGTCGAAGCCGCCTTCGGATTTAGCCTTGCGATAGAATTCGAGCGGAGCTGTCAGATCGTCGGCGTGAATGGGGCGGCGATAGGCGCGCCGCAAAACAGTCGCCAGGATTTGTTTGGCGCAGGCGTCGGTTTGCTCGCCGCAGACGAAGAGGCGACGGCGGCTGGGGGAGTCGCCGGGGCCGACGGCATCGAAGGGCCCGAGGACGGTGATGGAATAGAGGGCCGGTTGGACGCGGGGATGGCGATCCATGTTGAAGTGCGCTTGGTAGGGCTGCCGGCCCGTTTCGAGCAGCGCGGCGGTTTTGCGGGGGAAACTAACGCCGAGTTGATGGGGGCCGGCGGTGACGGCCAGTTTAACGGTCAGATGCTTGTCGACGTTCTGATGATCCTGACCGCGTGGCGTAGGCGTCACGGTAAAGAGGCCGAGGCGGTTTCCATCCAGAGTTAACTCCACCTGGTGAGCAATGTCGAGACCTTCGACCCGTTCATCCCGATCGCGGGAGAGGCGAACCTGAATTTCATATTGAGCGTTGACCGGGAAGTTGTGGGTGGCGAGTGCTCCGCCGCGCGTGCCGTGGGGCAAGCCGGGGACATGCTCTTCTTGCGTGAGGTCGGGTGGAATCATGATCAGTTCGCTGGAGGGCTTACGAACTGGGCTACCGAGAGCGAGACGGCTTATTTTTTGAGCGGCCGAAAGATAGCGTTCGATCAGGATGGGCGATAGGTTTTCGACGGCGATGTTGTCGAAGCCGTGGCTGGTTTCGTCGGCGGGCAGGAGGGATGTTACGTTGTAGTCGACGGCGAGCAGATCACGAATTGCGTTGTGGTACTCGAGGCGGTTAAGGCGGCGGAAGGTGCCGGGCCGTCCGGCTTGGGGATGGCGAGCGGCGTCGGAGTCAAGGGTCGCGGTGAGTTCATCGACGACCAGTTTGTAGGTTGCGTCGTCGGGTCTCGGCATGCCTAAGGGAGGCATGTGCCGGTGGCTTAGCTGCCGGACCGCTCGTTCAGAAACAGTCGGAGAGAATGAGTTCTGTAGGGAAACGCCGCCGGCGCGAGCCTGTTCGCTATGACACCCAACGCAGTAACGGTTGAACATTGCTCGGGTGGCAGGGGGTTGCGCGATCGCCGAAATTACGCAGCAGAACAGAACGCACGCTAACTTCATCACCTTTAGTCTATTCGTTGCCGCAAACTGGCGCTACGTTCGAACCGTTCGGAACCGGGCAGCTCGGCCACCCAATCCCATATGCGCCCGGAAAAACGAACAATCGCAGGGAGATCCGCCGGCAGCAAGAGGCGATCGTTAACCAGCTTCTCGGCGGCGGTTTGTACCTGCTGAACGTACTTCGCTTTCGAGCCATATTTGGCGCTGATTTTCGCCGACGGATAAGGAAGGAACGAACCAGTTTGGGCGAGTAGTTCGCCCGTCGCGCCGATGGCCGCGGAGCGGAGGTTCCAGCCGGTAAAGACGCCGAGGGGTTCGGCTACCCACGGCATGCGAAGGCCGCTGGATTCATTTCCGTCGTCCCCCTGGGTAGGGACAAGGACCAGATATTCCGGACCCGGCTTCGGGGGCTGCTGCGTGATGATGGCTTTCGAGAGATAGGCGGGACCGAAGTCGAGGTATTGGGTTCGATAGGCGGCGGGTTTCCCTTTCGTCAGGGTGCCGTCGGCCAGGGTGGGATAACGCGACGGAGGAGGCGGGACGCCATCGACGACCCAGACGCGGAGGTTTTGCAGGATCGCCCGGAGCGACCATTTGTAGTCGTTCCAATTGGGCAGATTCTGGCCGGGGCCACGTTTCGGGGGGAAGCTGGCAGGGCCGTGTTGGCCGCCCGAGAGCAGGTAGAGGCGGGTGGTCGTTGGAAGGGGGAGGTCCTGCTTACCGTCAAGAGTTGTGTGCAGAAGGGCGCCCGCCGAACCGTAGTACTCGTAACTGGAGTTCGTATAAACGATTTTGGGGACGACGTTGGCGACCCAAGCTCGTGACAAGAGGCTTTCTCGCCTGCCGGTCACCGGCTCCGCCGTTTCGGTATCGGAGTATGGGAACTGATCGGTGGTGGAGAAGCTGGCATTCCGATAAGGGCCGGAGGTTCGACTTGGTTGCGTGAACCGTTCGAACGTGGCGCGTCGACCGCCGGCGACATGCGGCTGCAGTCCATCGAAAACGAGTTTGCCCCGTTCGTCGGCGTTGAACCCTTCGTAGAGGAGCGCCCGGAGAAACATGGCGGATTGGGACGTGCCGACACCGAGGGCGAAGCGGATGCGGCCTTCGCTTTTCTGGAAAGCGACGAAGTCGCGGGTGGCGGCCATGCCTAGGCCGGCCACGACGGGCTGGGCCGCGGGATAGATAAACTCGTAGGTCCGCCCAGGTTTGGCTGAATGCTTCAGCAGGATTGCGTCGCCATCGAGGTACCACTCCGTGGGGGCGAGCGGGAGGCGGACTCCGTGGACTGAGTCCCGAACGGTGAGCGACAGCTTGCTTGCGTCGGCGACCGGATAGGCGAGGTGATCCGCGTCGCCCAGCGGGATGCGGTCCGCGGCTGTCGAGAAGGTGAACTCGCCCCGCACTAAGCCATCCAACCCCTTGGCGATGGGCACATAGGCTCGCAGCAAGCCTTCGCGTTTCGGCACGTCATGTTGCCAGCCAACCCACGCCAAGGTGTAGCCTTCCCGAAGCAAGTACCCATCCCCGAAATGTTCGGGTCGGGTGGGATGTTGAGAACCCGAGGCCCGGTTGTAGAGGGCCAGCATTCCCATTCCTCCGCGGTTGGGCGATTCGAGGAGCAGCGTGCCGTTGCCGGATTGCGGATTCTTGGGCCGGAGCAGGACGACGTCAGCCGAAAACTCAACCAACCCGGCGGGGTTTCGGGGGGCGAAGGCAACGTCCGTGAGGCGGGAATTCGCACGCAGCTTAGGATCAATCGCAAAATAAGCCCGGCCTCGGATCAACTCATAGGCGCCCGTCGAG
>JBBRIO010000587.1:0-3413 GCA_038220855.1 Bryobacterales bacterium
CCCACCGCCTGCGGCTACGCCAGTTCCTGCGCCGGACCGCTTCACATTGGCCTAGGCAAGGATGTCCCGCAATAGCTCTCCGTGGACGTCAGTGAGCCGAAAATGCCGGCCGCTGTAGAAGTACGTTAACTTCGTATGATCCAGCCCCATCAGGTGCAGCAGCGTCGCATTCAAGTCATGCGGATGCACAGGCTGATCGACGGCCTTGTACCCAAACTCATCCGTTGCCCCATGAACGTGCCCGCCCTTCACCCCGCCGCCGGCCAGCAAAATCGAGTACCCCAACGAATTATGATCCCGCCCGTTGTGCAGCTTCGTCGTCGACCCCGTCTCCACCGCCGGCGTCCGTCCGAACTCGGTCCCCACAACCACCAACGTCTCGTGCAAGAGTCCTCGTTCGTCCAAATCCTGGACTAAAGCCGCAATCGCGGGATCGGCCTGCCGTGCCAAACGCCCGTGCGCTTGAATGTCCTCATGCGAATCCCACGGCTGCGAATTCCCGAAATAAATCTGCACCATCCGCACGCCTTTCTCCACCATTCGACGCGCCATCAAACAGCCCCGGCCAAACGCCGAATCGCCATACCGAGCCCGTACCGCCGGTGACTCCCTGGCCAAGTCGAACACCTCCGGCCCCTCCGTCTGCATTCGATAAGCGACCTCCATCGATTCGATCGTCGCCTCCAATTGCCCGTCGCCTGGCCGCGCCGCTAGATGCTCTTCGTTCAACGCCTTCAACAAATCCAACTGCTTCCGTTGCGCCGCCGGTGTCGTGCTCCCCCGATCAACGTACTTGATTAGCTTCTTCGGGTCGGTCTCGTTGATCCCAATGAACGTCCCTTGATAAACCGCCGGCAGGAATGCGCTCTCCCACAGGGGCGGCCCCACCACCGGCGTCCCCGGACACAGCACCACAAAGCCCGGCAGGTTCCGATTCTCCGTTCCCAGGCCGTAGGTCAGCCAACTGCCCAACGACGGCCGACCTGGCTGAATTGCCCCGCAATTGGTCATAAACAGCGACGGCTCATGGTTCGGCACATCGTTGTACATCGACCGCACCACCGTAAACTTATCGATCATCGAACCGATCTTCGGGAAGATCTCGCTGACCTCGATCCCGCTCTGCCCGTACTTCTTGAACGCGAATGGAGACCGCATCAGGCTGCCGGTTACGCGCTCCGTTTTTGGATTCCCGCCCGGCATCGGCTGCCCGTGATACTTAGCCAGCGAGGGCTTCGGGTCAAAGGTATCCACCTGCGACATGCCCCCGTTCAGCACCAAGTAAATCACGTGTTTCGCCTTGGCCTGAAAGTGCGGCGGCTTGGGCGCGAACGCGTCCGCCGCCATCAACTCCGACAGCGCCACACCGCCGAATCCACATCCCGCCCGGGCCAATAGCTCTCGTCTAGTCCACATAAAGAAACTCGTTCGCACTCAACAAAACCTGCGCATACTCGGCCTTGGACGACTCGCGCAAAAACTGCTTACCGCGCTCTTTCTCGCGCGCCGACGGAGCCCGTTGGAACAACAACTCGTAGGCCCGTTCGACACTCGTAATTCGCCCGCCGAACGCCTTGGCTCGTCGCTTAATGAAATCGCTATTCAAAAAGTAAAGCCGCTGCAGCGGCACATTCGTCGCCGCCCGATGCTCGGCGCTGGCGCTCGAACTCGGGAAGTCAAACAGCGCCAGCGTCTCGTTCTGCTGGTACCGTCCCACCCGCGCATACACTGTCCGCCGCAAGTTGCGATCATCCAATTCCGCCGACTCGCCCCCCACCGTGCAATCGAGTTCCCCGCTCACGGCCAGAATCGCATCGCGCATCGACTCGGCATCCATGCGCCGCCGCTCCGCCCGCCAGAACAAACGATTCGACGGGTCCGCCTTTTCCCCCGCCCCTGTATTCGCGCTCGAAGCCTGATACGTTTCACTCAGCACGATCTCGCGAATGAGCGCCTTCGGCGACCATCGTAAGGCCACCAACCGCGCCGCCAGATATTCGAGCAACTCCGGGTTTGCCGGCCGCTCCCCCATCAAGCCGTAGTTCGACGGCGTCCGCACCACGCCATGGCCCAGCAGGTGTTCCCAAATCCGGTTCCCCATCACCCGCGCGGCCAACGGATGCGCCACGACGGCCTCGGCCAACTGCAGCCTCCCGCTTCCCTGCCCCAGCGCCTCGCCGCCTAACGCGGTCAAAAACTGCCGCGGAATCTTCGGCCCCAACCGCTCGGGATTGCCCCGCAGGTTCAGTTCAAGATCGATCGGGTCGTCATGCTCGGCCACCCCATGCAGGAATGGGAACGGTGCCGGGCTCGTCTTTTTCAGCATCGCCAACTCCGCCCGCAACGCCTCCAGATGCCGCTTCCATTCCCCACTCAAGTGGTCATCAATCTTGCTCACGCGCAGCAGCGCGTTGTCCCCGCTGAACATCTTCCGCCACAGCGTATAGCGGTCTCGCTCCAGCGACTCGGTTGGAATATCGGCCCCGGGATTGAAGTCGGCCTCGGAGTCGTAGTTGCCGGGCAGAATCTCCTTCCGCCGTTTCGCAGGCGGAGGCGCCGCCTTGGCCACCAGCTTCGCGTTCTCGGCATCCAGCGCCCGCTTCTCCTCGGCCACCTGACGCACCAACGCGCCAAACGCTTCGGCCGCCGCGCGGTCGCGGGTCTTGTCCCACGCGGCCCTAAACGGCTGATCCTCGTCCGGCTTCTCCAGATACTTGCGCCACCGCTGGGCCAAGTCCGCGTCCACGGGCGCACCCGTCCCCGTCATCAGGTCGGCGATCCGAAACGACAGGATCTCGGCCAACTGCTCCCGCTGCTTTTCGACGAACGCGGCGACGGCTTTCTCCTGCGCCGCAATCTTCTTCTGGTGCGCCGTGTAGCGGTCTACGTCAGTCGCCGCCACCAAGGGATATTCTTTATAGGCCGTGCTCGCAAACACCCCAGCCAACGCGTAGTAGTCGCGCTGCGAAATCGGGTCGTACTTGTGATCGTGGCACCGGGCGCAGGCCGCCGTAATCCCCAGAAACCCCCGCGTCACCATATCCACCCGGTCATGCCGTTCGTCCGCCCGTGCCTGGGGAGGCTGCGAAATCCCGTAGTACCACGGTCCCAAGCCAAACAACCCCAGTCCGCCCAAATACCGCTCCCGGTTCGGCAGCAGATCCCCGGCAATCTGCGCCTTCACAAAAACGTCGTACGGCATATCGTCGTTAAACGCGTCGACGACCCAGTCCCGATAGCGCCACGCGTTAGCATACGGGTGCGGCGCGGTGCCATGAAAATCGTCCTCGCCGTAACGGGCTACATCAAGCCAATGCCGGGCCCAGCGTTCGCCAAACTGACGCGAGGCCAGCAACCGGTCCACTAGTTTTTCTACGTTCGGATCGGCCAAGAACGTCCGGGCCTCGGCTTCG